>PWXL01000178.1 GCA_003561145.1 Candidatus Atribacteria bacterium | reverse complement strand
GTGATGCGCTGTGCGGGAGCGTGCGGGCTGGCACCGGTGGTCATGATAGGCAACGATGTTCACAAGCGGGTGAATCCATCTCAAATAACCGAAATCGTTCGAAGCTACCAGTGAGCGTGTATGAAAGAACTCGCCCTTCACGTCCTGGACATAGCAGAAAATTCGGTACGGGCCAAAGCAGACTGTATTCGGGTTGAGGTTTGGGAAGATGCAGGGGAAGATGTTTTGGAAGTTACGGTTGAAGACAATGGAGAGGGCATGGATGCACAGACGCTGCAAATGGTACGGGATCCTTTTTTTACCGGTCAGAAAAAGAAAAAAAAGATCGGTTTGGGTATTCCCCTCGTGGAACAGCTGGCGGAGCACTGTGAAGGTAAGCTTGATATTTCATCGCAACCCAGGCGCGGAACAACGGTGCGTGCCTGCTTCCGGCGGAGCCACATTGACCTCCCCCCACTGGGGAGCATGGCGGATACGCTCGTAGCTCTTTTCGGGTCACATCCGGAGATTGATATTGTATATGAACATGAAGTTGACGGATGCCGCTGGTCCTTCAGCAGCCGTGGATTACTTCAGGAAATCGGGTTGGCGGATCCCGGGGAGATTTCCCAGGTTTTGCCCGGTATCAGGGATTGGATAGAGTATCACGAACGACACCTTCAGGAAGGAGCGAAGAATTTATGAAGATCACGAGTATTGATGATCTGAGAAAAATCAAGGATGAGGCTCAAAGAATGACGGCCTTACGGCACGGACAAGCAGAATTCAAGGTCGTTGTCTGCATGGGAACCTGTGGGATCGCCGCGGGAGCCCGCCAGGTAATGTCAGCCATTCTTGATGAAATTGGTAAGAGAGGGTTGACAAATGTAACCGTTACCCAGGCAGGGTGTATCGGTTTGTGCGACCGTGAGCCCCTGGTAAGCGTGGAAAAAGGGACCGAAAAGGTCTATTACGGCGATCTCACCACGGAAAAGGCCAGGCAAATCGTGGCTTCCCACTTGGTGAATGGACAGATCCAGGGCGAGTGGGTCGTTCACGTAGAACGATAGATTCCGGCAGGAGGGAACTTAATATGGCAGACAAGGAGAGAAACCAGGTTCTTTTATGTGCCGGAGCCGCGTGCATATCATCCGGAGCGCTGAAAGTCAAGGAAGCCCTGGTTCAAGAATTGCAAAAAAACGGTTTGGAAAAGGAAGTCAAACTCGTGGAAACGGGGTGTGTGGGGCCCTGCAACCTGGGACCCCTGCTGGTTGTCTATCCGGAGGGCGTTTTTTACCAGAATCTTGTGCCTGAAGATGCCCGGGAACTGGTGGAGGAGCATCTGTTGAAGGGCAGGGTGGTTGAACGCCTCTTACATCGACCCAGTGAGGAAACAGTAAAGACCTTTATCGGAGAGATAGACTTTTTCAAAAAACAGAAAAAAATCGCTTTACGTAACAGCGGTTTGCTCAATCCCCTCAATATTGATGAATATATTGCCAGGGACGGGTACCAGGCCTTGGCCAAGGTACTCACTGAAATGACTCCGGAAGAAGTCATAGACGAGGTGAAGCGTTCGGGTTTGCGGGGCAGAGGCGGAGGAGGTTTTTCGGCTGGATTGAAATGGGAGTTTACCAGGAAAGGTGCCGGGGAGCCCAAGTACGTTATTTGCAACGCAGACGAAGGTGACCCCGGAGCGTTCATGGACCGCTCGATCCTCGAGGGAGATCCGCACACCGTGCTTGAAGCCATGGCGATCGCCGGATACGCCATAGACAGTAACCAGGGGTATGTGTACGTGAGGGCTGAATACCCCTTGGCCGTGGAGCGTCTCAATCACGCTATCACTCAAGCACGCGAGTATGGACTCCTGGGAGAGAATCTTTTTGATACAGGTTTTCACTTTAATGTTGAGATACGCATCGGCGCAGGAGCTTTTGTCTGTGGTGAGGAAACAGCCTTGATTGCCAGTGTGGAGGGGAAAAGAGGTATGCCTCGCCCCAAACCGCCTTTTCCCGCCCAAGCCGGATTGTGGGAAAAACCCACTCTTATCAATAACGTGGAAACCTGGGCCAATATACCTCCCATCATTCTGCGGGGAGCGGAATGGTTTGCTTCCCTGGGTACGAAAGAAAGTAAGGGTACCAAGGTATTCGCCCTGGCCGGTGATGTCAATAACACCGGCCTGGTGGAAATTCCCATGGGTATGTCACTGGGAGAAATAGTGTACGACCTGGGAGGCGGTATCCGGGGAGGAAAGCGCCTCAAGGCAGTTCAGATCGGTGGACCATCGGGCGGCTGTATCCCCCTGGAGCACCTCAACGTTCCTATCGACTACGATTCTCTGAAAGAACTGGGAGCGATCATGGGGTCAGGTGGCCTCATCGTGATGGATGAGGACACGTGCATGGTTGACCTGGCCCGTTTCTTTTTGGAATTTGTTCAGGATGAATCCTGCGGGAAATGCACTCCTTGCCGCATAGGAACAAAACGAATGCTCGAGATTTTACAGCGCATAACGGATGGTGAAGGGAGGGAAG
>PWXL01000241.1 GCA_003561145.1 Candidatus Atribacteria bacterium | reverse complement strand
GCCGTCAAGGCGCCTGGTTTCGGTGACCGCCGCAAAGCCATGCTTGAGGATATCGCCATCATGACTGCCGGCCGGTTTATCTCCGAAGATTTGGGCATCAAGCTCGAGAATGTGACTGCAGAAGATTTGGGTGAAGCCAGCAAGGTGGTTATCGATAAGGAAAACACCACCATCGTCGAAGGAAAGGGTTCCAAGGATGATATCGTCGCCCGTATGAACCAGATCAAGCGGCAGATCGAGGAGACCACCTCCGATTACGACCGGGAGAAATTACAGGAGCGGTTGGCGAAAATCGCCGGTGGTGTAGCTGTTGTTCGCGTGGGAGCCGCGACCGAAGCTGAAATGAAGGATAAGAAAGCCCGGGTGGAAGACGCTCTCCATGCAACACGCGCTGCGGTGGAAGAGGGAGTTGTTGCTGGTGGAGGGCTTTCCCTCATTAACGCCATAGCCGTCATTGATGCGTTGACCCTCGATGGGGATGAGAAGGTAGGTTCCCTCATCGTGCGGAAAGCCCTGGAGGAGCCGGCCAAGCTGATTGCCGAAAACGCAGGTGAAGAAGGTTCCGTGATCGTAGAGCGGCTGAAGAAGTCAGGGAGCACAGTAGAGGGATTCAACGCCCTGACCGGCGAGTTTGTGGATATGTTTCAAGCCGGGATTATCGATCCCACCAAGGTCACCCGGGCGGCTTTGCAGAATGCAGCCAGTGTAGCTGCGATTATGCTGACCACAGAGGCGGTGGTGACGGAAATCCCTGAAAAGGAAAAAACTCCGCCCATGCCCCCAACTCCCGATTACTGATTCGGGATTCAGCAAAGAACAGTACCCGGCAGGGTCGAGGGCCCTGCCGGGTTTTTGTGACTTAAGGGAAGATTTGCAGTATGTTTGGGGTTATAAGAAGAAGATGGAAAAGTTATAATACCGGGGTGGAACCGGTTGATATGAGAGCGGGAGGGAATATCAATGCCCATTTATGAATATCAATGCCGGGAATGCGGTAATGTCATTGAAGAACTCCAGTCAATGAATGACCAGCCTCTGTCTCGTTGTCCTTCCTGTGAGGGTCCGGTGAAGCGGCTTATTTCTAAGCGTGTGGGGCTGGTTTTTAAGGGAAGCGGTTTTTATGTCAACGACTATCGCTCTGTTCCCAATGATTCATCTTCCTCCTCATCGAAATGTGGGAGTTGTTCCTCCTCGAGTTGTTCCACCTGCGGGAGTGAGGGGAACGGCTCAAAAAAAGCAAAAACTGATTCTACCTCTGATGCGGGGTAAAGCATGAATGTTATCGGATATCTGGTTATTATTGCTATTTTAATTCCAATAGCCATTATATGGAGCATAAAAAAAAGCAAAGGTGCAGTCTCGGTATCCGAGTACTGGCGCAAGAAAGAAGAGGAGTACCAGGAAAAGAAAGTTTTATCTGCTTTTTCCCGTTATCTAGGAGGCCATCCCCGTTTTGAACAGAGAACGGAAGGCCTCCTTTTTTTGATGACGAAAAGCCTGTGGTTTGAAAACTTCGAGAAAGGACCCAATATTTTCGGTTTCAGCGCAGCATTTGAGAAAGTTCTCATCCGTCTTCCTCTTTCACGGGTCGGCGATGTTCGTTCGGTTCCGGAGTCGGAGCTAGTGGAGAAAGGGATAGTCAGTACTTCACTGAATACCCGCCGCATCAACCGGAAACCTGAATACTTGGCGGTGGATTTCCATGACGAATGGGGCCGTGAAGGTACCCTGTTTTTCGACACCATGGTTGATACCTCAACCTGGGAAAGTTCGGTGGAAAAAACCCTCCGTGAGTACGTCCCTACCGAAGAAGAATCGGCGGTAGGAGCCTGCTCGAAATGCGGGAAAAAGGTTTCTCCGGATTTCAAGCACTGTCCTTACTGCGGATCCAACCTCTGATATTTTTACCCCTTCTCTCTGTTTTTTGCAATGTTGGAAAGAATCGAAAACGATTCATCATTTTTCGAGTACAATTGTATCCGGATTGAATTGAGATTACCGACTCACTACTCACTGAATGTAGAGAGGGAGAGAAAACCATGGAAGGAGTCCTGGTCGGACACACCACGGATTTGGAGGCGGCCACCGGCTGTACTGTTTTCCTTTTTGAGGGGGAAACCCGGGCTGTTGCCTCAATCCGCGGGGGTGCTCCGGGAAGTCGGGAAATGGGTACGTTGGCCCCGGGAAACCTGGTAGAAGGAGTGAACGCGGTTGTCTGGAGCGGCGGAAGCGCCCCTGGACTTGCAACATGTGACGGGGTGAGTGCATATCTGCAGGAGAAGGGAGAGGGGTTTCCCACTGCTTCTGGACCTGTTCCTATCGTTGCCGGAGCGGTATTGTATGATTTGGAAGTGGGAAATGCTGTATCACCCACCGCGGAATGGGGATATCGATCATGTTTGGCTGTGACTGACAAACCGGCACAGGGTACGGTCGGGGCTGGGAGTGGCGCGGTGGTGGGAAAGTACCGGGGAATGGATAAAGCGGTCAAGGGAGGATTCGGCCACGCGCGTTCTTGCTGGCGCAGAAAAGAAGTGGATTTCTTCGTGGTAACCAATCCGCTGGGGGATGTCTATCACCCTGTAAGCGGTGCATTACTGGCGGGGAGCCGTCATAGAGGGGGAGTGCGTGGTTTTTTCGACGGCTTTCTTTCACAATCATCACTCTCTTTTCACACTACTCTTACGGTGGGAGTATTTCACTTTTTTCTCAGCCGGGAGGAGCTTTCAGCTCTCACCGGGGTGGTCCATTCAGCACTGGCTTCCTGTATCCGTCCATTTGGGACCCTGTATGACGGAGACACGGTGGTCCTTGTTTCACGGGGGCATGGACACTGTTCTTATTTTTCCCAGTTGCGCCTTCTCTATCAGGCAGTGGGACAGGCTGTACTCAATTCAGTGGATTATGCAACTGCTATAGGAGGCATTCCTTCCCGAAGTGATATAATACAGCAGGTAAGCGGGTAATGCGAGATATACCCAAATACCTTTTAGCTGTTTTGACGCCTTGTCTCTCCAGGCTGTTGGGAGTTCCACCGACCCCTGCCGGGCGGTGAGCAGTATGAACGCTTGTGAAAACGTCCGGTATCCTTCTCGGGAACCGGAACGGAGGTGATGTTGGATATGCTCTTTTCTACCAGGCAGCTTGTAATAGCCGCTGTTTTGGCGGCAGTGTCGATCGTTCTTGTGATGACACCAGCCGGGCTTATTCCGGTACCAAATATCGCTGGTTCGGCTACAACTGTGCATATTCCCACCATAGTGGGAGGAATTTTAGCGGGGCCACTGGTTGGTGCGATACTTGGGCTGGTACTCGCTTTCGCAACAATTCCGTTTTTTCTTGCCCTGGGGGTGAATCTTGTTGCCTGTTTTCTTCCCCGAGTGTTTATCGGGGTGGTAGCTCATTTCCTGTGGATACAAGGTGGTAAAAGTGATAAAGCTGTCATTATCAGTGCCTTGGGTGCTACCGGGGTCAACACCTATGGTGTGTTAGGATTGGCCCTGGCTTTTCAGGATCTTTCCTGGGAAGTGGTAGCACCGGTGATTGCCCTGAACGGCACGCTCGAATTGATTCTTTCCGCGGTGATCGTCCTGCCGGTGATCCGGCTTTTGAACAGGCAGGGGAGGTATGTTTAAGTGTTATTAGCGCTCGACGTGGGGAATACACATACTACTTTTGGTATATTTGAGGGACATACATTGCTTGCCAACTGGCGGGTTACTTCTTCATCACGCCGCACCGCCGATGAATGGGGCTTTTTGTGTGCAGGGCTCCTGGCGGAAAAGAGTATTACAGCCCAGGATATTCAAGATGCTGTTCTCTCCTGTGTTGTCCCTCCGGTGGGTGATACTCTGCAGGAGCTTTTCACCGAACGTTGGAAAATTTCCTTTCTTTCCCTTGGTCCGGGTGTCCGCACGGGTCTTTCTATTCGTGCAGAACCCAAGGAAGTGGGTGCTGACCGTATAGCAAACGCGGTGGGAGCCATGCACCGCTATGGGGGAAATTTGATCATTATTGATTTCGGAACGGCGACGACATTTTGTGCGGTAACGGCCGCCGGAGAGTACCTTGGTGGTGCTATCGCTCCGGGAATAGCAATTTCTGCCGAAGCACTGTATGAAAAGACCGCCAAGCTCCCCCGCGTGGGTTTCGAGGTACCTGGAGAACCCATAGGCCGAAACACCGTGGAGGCTGTCCACGTGGGCCTGTTCCAAGGTCAGTTGGGTATATGCAGGGAAATGGTGGGACGTATAAAAACAATTCTTTCCCCCCCTGTGACTGTGGTGGGAACGGGGGGATGGGGAAAGATGTTATGGAGGCACTGCGATTTCATTAATTATTACGACCCTTTTTTAACCCTGGAAGGACTGAGAATTATTTATGACCTCAACAAGAGAACATGAACAAACCCTTGATGTCACTGTCTTTGGAGGTCGCTCCAGCGTGCATGGAACTGTCAGCGGGCCGGTAACTATTTTGATACAGGGAAAATATCAGGGGAGGGTGGAATGTAGCCAACTGGTGGTAACGCGGCAAGGAGAGTTGTCTGCCGATAGCCGGGTGGAAGAACTCGAGGTTTGGGGAACCCTGAAGGGGTTTACACGAACACAGCGTGCGTTATGCCGTAAAAGCGCGGTGATTGAAGGATTCGTCATGGCTGATGCGATTGCTTTGGAACCAGGGGTGACGTTCGAAGGTGGTATCGCTTTTCCCCATTACACGGAAGACGGCGATGAAGGAAAAAAGGATTCTTAGCGTCAGTCTCGGTTCTTCCCGGCGCAACCACCGGGTTATCCTCGATCTTTTAGGTGTTCGGGTGGTCGTTGACCGGGTGGGAATGGATGGCGATAAAACCGCTTTTGCCCGGACGCTGAGGGAATTTGATGGAAAGGTGGATGTGTTTGGACTAGGAGGGGTGGATCTTTACCTGCGGGCGGGAAAATACCGTTACCTCATAAAAGACGTGGCCCGCCTGCTGCGGGGTGTCCACCACACTCCTGTAGTCGACGGCGGGGAGCTCAAACAGGTATGGGAGAAGGAAATACCTCGCTATCTTGTAGAATGTGCCGGTATGGAATTGGCTGGCAAGACAGCCTTGTTCATGAGTGGGATGGACCGCTATGGTTTGGCAGAGGGTTTATCGAGGGAGGGATGCCGGTTGCTCATCGGAGACATGCCCTTTGCACTCGGCATTCCTATCGCACTACGGAGATTGTGGACGTTACGGCTGCTCTCGGTGTTGATGATGCCGGTACTGCGCCGTCTGCCCTTTAATGTTCTGTATCCGACCGGCGCCAAACAGGACGAACAGCGGGGGCGTTTCCCCCGCTATTTCGAACACGCGGCAATTATCGGGGGAGATTTTTTGTTTATCAAACGCTTTCGGCCGAAGCGGCTGCCTGGAAAAATTCTTATCACCAATTCGGTCACCACCCAAGATATAGAGGAACTCAGAACAGCGGGGGTAAAAACCCTGGTGACCACAACGCCGGATATGAATGGACGTTCTTTCGGGGCTAACGTTTTACAGGCCATTTTTGTGGCACTTTTGGAGAAAAAACCAGAGGATATCTTGCCCGAGGAATACCTGCAACTCATGCAACACATAGGGTTTGCCCCCCGTATCATACATCTGTGAGGAGTTCCCACTCATCATGATGGTGAAGCGGGGAATGAAAAAGCTGTTGAGTAGTTGAGTATTGAGAGTTGAGGGTGATTTCGGGTAAGATAAGATAGTGTATTTCAAAAATGGCAAAGAACCCGGAGTTTCCTGCCTGCGGATCAGGATGGGACCCGGATTGAACTCGAAATCGTGTACGCCAGGGGAATGTCCCTGCTCAACGCTTTTCTAAAACATTGATTTACGTATACATATGCACATAGCGATGGGAGGACCGTGCATGAATTTATTTACCCGTTATGTTAACCCGTATCTGGGCGATATGCTCGAAAGCATCAAGCTCGATAAGAAATATGTGCGGGGAGAAGACTGCCTGCTTTTTGATAAAGAGGGCAACTGCTACCTCGACTGCGTCGCCGCTTACGGGGCTCTGCCCTTTGGGCACAATCCCTCGTTCATATGGGAGGAAATACAACGCTTTCGCGACTCCGGAGAGCCGAGCTTTATTCAGCCGTCGGCCCTTGATGCCGCAGGCGAACTGGCTCGTCGCCTGGTCGAAGTTGCCCCGGATGGACTGGAATATGTTACCTTCACCAACAGCGGGGCCGAAGCAGTCGAAGCGGCGATCAAACTGTGCCGCTCCTGTACCGGCCGACCAGGCATCCTTGCTACAGAAAACAGCTTTCACGGTAAGACTTTCGGTGCTCTTTCGGCAACGGGCAATCAGAAATACCAGTCCCCTTTCGGCGCCCCGGCCGAGCATTTTCATCACATTGTCTTTGGCGATGCTGCTGCTCTGGAGTCGGAACTCAAATCCCACCCCGATTATTACGCCGCCTGTATCGTTGAGCCGATACAGGGCGAAGGCGGAATTGTTGAGCCTCCAGCCGGGTACCTGGCCGCGGCAAAGGAGATCTGTAAGAAGTACGGTGTGCTCCTGGTTTTCGATGAAGTACAGACCGGGCTGGGACGCACCGGTACCCTTTTTGCCTGCGAGCAGGAAAAAGTAGCGCCCGACGTAATGGTCCTGGCTAAGGCTCTTGGCGGCGGGATTATACCCGTCGGTGCCTGCCTGAGCAGTAAGAATGCTTACAACGAAGACTTTGCCCTGAAGCATTCTTCCACCTTTGCCGGTAACTCCCTGGCTTGCCGGGTCGGCCTGAAGGTGCTTGAAATTCTTACTGCGGAAAACGGAAGCCTGCTCCGGCAGGTGTGCAGGAGAGGCAAGTATTTTAAATCCGGCTTGTTCGAACTACAACAGCGTTATCCTGACCTGATCAGGGGGGTGCGCGGACGTGGACTGATGCTGGGCCTTGAATTCAACATGGATCGTGACCAGTTTCCGGGCAGTCTCCTGGGGGTGATGGCCGAACAGGAGCTGCTTACTCCAGCCATTTCCTCGTACCTGCTCAACGTGGAAAAGATTCGGGTCGCACCCACCCTGAACGGTAATGCCGTCATCGGTATCGAGCCCCCTTTGACGATCAGTGAAGAGCAGTGCAGTAAAGCCCTGGCTGGGCTGGAAGCGATGCTGGAGGTACTCCGCAAAGGCAATACTGCTCGTTTTCTTTCCTACCTGGTCCGATCCCAAAATGAAAAAAGTTATCCATCGTTTGTGCCCTATCCGGCTAATAAGATTTTTCCGGATGGAAACACTGAAGAGGGCCGCTTTGCTTTCCTGATCCACGGCTTAGATTTAAAAAGCTACCACCAATTTGATAACAGCCTTCTTGCCTTCACCGAAGAAGAACTGGCCGAGCTGACCGAAAAGTTTGGCGGTCTGATCGAACCATTTGTTATCGGCAGGACAAAGGTCCACTCGGTGGGCGGCTGTAAGGCCTATGGTGAATTCATCGCCCTGCCCCGGACAACCGACGATTTAATTGAGATGCCACGCCAGGAAGCCCTGGCTGAACTCAAAGCTGCCGTAGCCTTGGCCCGCAAACGGGGAGCGCGTATCGTTGGACTTGGTGCTTTTACCGCCGTCGCCTCAATGGGCGGACTTTACCTGAAAAACGAAGGGGTGCCCATTACCACCGGCAATAGTTATACAGTGGTTGCCGCAGTCGATGCGGTCAACACGGCTACCGAAAAAATGCATATTGACCGATCAAAGATCCCCGCGGCCATTGTCGGGGCGACCGGTTCAATTGGCCGGGGCATCGCCCTGCTGCTCTCTGAAACCGTGCCCCACATGATCCTTATAGGCACCCCGAACAATCAAACCTCAAGCAAAAGAATGCATCTGTTGGCTGCCGAAATCTACCGTTACCAGGCGGCGCTGCTGCAGCAGGACCTACCGCTGAAACCATGTAGTATGGGTAACCTGCTTGCGGGCTGCCCCGACCTGCCCCCGCCCGATGCCCCAATGGAAGCTTTCAAAACCTTTGTCGATGATAAAGGGCGACGCAGAGGCCTGATCGAGTTTTCCACCGATCTCGATTCCGTCCTGCCCCGGGCCGATCTTGTCATCAGTGCTACCAGCACCACTGAAAAGGTCATTCACGCCGGCAACCTGAAAAGCGGGGCCATAGTGTGCGACATCTCCCGCCCGCCCAATGTCAGCGAAGAGGTCGCTGAGGCCCGGCCGGACGTGCTGGTGATCGACGGCGGGGGGATAGAAGTGCCCGGCTTGCCTTCCTATGGCTTTGATATCGGCCTTGAAGAAGGCCTGGCTTATGCTTGCCTGGCCGAAACGATGATGCTCGCTCTTGAGCATCATTACAGGCACTACAGCCTCGGATCATCCGGGGTTACCCTCGAAACGATTCTGCAAACCAGGTATTGGGCTGCCAAGCACGGCTTCAAGCTCGCCGCCTTCCGAAGCTTCAATCGGCCTTTAAGTGAGGAAAGCTGGCAGAGGCTGCTTCAGACGCACAGCGCTCGGGTATGATTGTGACTCAAACGAAGACCGGGAGAACGTACCCTTGCACGATCATTTGATCGATACGCCTGAAAGAATCGTGGCAAAGCAAAGGCAGTTTTTTCATAACGGTGCGAGTAAAAAAATAGCTTTCAGGCGGGAGGCTCTCAACAGTTTAAAAAAGGCCATCATCAGAAATGAACAGGAAATTCTCACTGCTTTGAAAGATGACATGAAAAAGCCTCTGTTGGAAAGCTACGCCTCCGAGATCGGGTTGATCATCAAAGAAATCAATTTCGCTCTGAAAAACCTCGGTAAATGGGCTAAAAAGAAAAGGGTAAAAAGCACACTCCTCTTATTCCCTTCAAAAAGCATTATTCTCTGTGAACCTTATGGTGTGGCTTTGATTATCGGACCCTGGAATTATCCTTTTTATTTAACATTCACACCGCTGGTCGGGGCTATCGCCGCTGGGAACTGCTGCGTGGTAAAACCTTCAGAGATAAGCCCGGCCTCCTCCACCGTAATCAGGAAGCTGATTGAAGAGACTTTTAGCGGGGAATATATAAAAGCTGTAGAGGGCGATGCAGAAACCGCGAAGAGCCTCTCGGAAAAAAAGTTCGATAAAATTTTCTTCTCGGGTAGTTCTGCTGTAGGTAAGATCGTTATGCAGCAGGCCGCCAAACATTTGACCTCCATCACCCTTGAACTTGGCGGTAAAAGTCCTTGTATCGTCGACAAAGGAGTCAATGCCTACCTGACAGCAAAAAGAATCCTTTGGGGTAAATTTTTTAATGTGGGGCAGACCTGTATCGCTCCTGACTATGTAATGGTGCATAAGGATATAAAAAAAGCTCTCTATGTTTCGTTCTCAAAATGTCTTGAGACTTTCTACGGTACCGACCCTGAAAAAAGCCCTGACCTGGGGAGAATTATCGATGAAAAACACTTCAATCGATTGCAAAACTATCTGAATGATGGCACAGTCATCGCGGGCGGGGAACTGGATCAAGAAAAGCTTTTTATATCTCCGACCATTCTCGAAGTGACTGACACCAGAACACCTGTCATGCAGGAAGAGATATTTGGACCCATTTTACCGGTCATAGAATTTTCGCGACTGGAAGAAGTAGAGGATGCAGTTGCTTTGAACCCCGAGCCACTGGCATTCTACCTTTTTTCAACCGACCGTGGCACAGTCGACAGGCTGATAGGCAATATTCCCTTTGGCGGAGGTTGTATTAATGATACCTTCAGCCACTTCATTAATCATAACTTGCCCTTCGGTGGCAGGGGCCAAAGCGGCATCGGCAACTACCACGGCAGGTATAGTTTCGATGCCTTTTCACACCAGAAATCTCTTCTGGTAAAAGG
>PWXL01000075.1 GCA_003561145.1 Candidatus Atribacteria bacterium | reverse complement strand
CATAATGAGCAACCGCTTCGCTTACCTTGGGATGACAGTGTCCAAGAGTCGTGACATAAATCCCCGAAGAAAAGTCGATGTAGGTGTTGCCGTCTACATCAGTGAGAGTGGCACCTTTTCCCGATTCAAAGACCACCGGAAACAGGCGGACCTGGCTCGAATATCCTTTCATAAACCGGCTGGCCCGCTCGTGATATTCACGGGATTTCGGGCCGGGTATCTCCAATGATACTTGTGGAAAAGTAGTCCCATCGACCGACCCCCATTGTTTCGTAACCATGGTATACCTCCTGCTTTTTCTTGTTTTATACCCTTCAATTTTTTGTGATTATGTCCAAAATAGCTTTTTGGGTATGAAACATACATGGAAAAAAGACCTTTTTCAGGCGGTTGCACGGTACGTGTACTACCACACCAAACGATACCACCGCTAAAACAAAGGTCGGGCTCTCTCTGGATAAAAGGAAACCTCCCATGAGTAAGTGTAGCAGTATGTTCGGCCAGATTCTACGGATTTTCAGTAAAAAAATGCCTTATGTTTCACACCCCACACACATGAGACGAATGAATTCGTTCAGCAGGTGCGTTTTCTCTTTTTTCCCGCTTCCGATAGTCTTTTGCCAGATGTTGGGTGATCTCTCTTCGGGTTGGCAAGCTCATCCCACCTCTTATCACGCCTCCCCTCGATAATACCTTGGAAGGCATGAAAAGTATTTTTAGATTTTTCGGTGAGGTAACGATTGGTTTTCCTTAAGGAAATTGATGAGTCAATTCGGACATGAGTCAATAAGAATTTTGACAAATAAAAAGTTTTATGATAAATTATTTGTAACGGTTTGACTTTTTTAACATAATTATCAATTCTCCTACACTCACAACCGCACTCACACTGAAGCGAATACTTTTCCTGATGAGCATGCATTGAGCTGGTTTATCTGTCAAACCTCATTATTTCCCACGAAGGGGGGATCACCATGTTTAAGAAAATTTTTGTGTTGGTCATTGCTCTTGTTTTCCTCACTTCTGCAGCCTATGCGGCAACAACGACACTAACAGTAGTAGGAGACGCCGGTCACAATATGCGGCCTTTTGAATGGTATGAAGGAGATTTCAGAGAACTGTATGGTGTTGAACTCATACAAGTAGGAGTCCCATTTGGTCTCCTGTACGAATCACAAAGAATAGAATTTATTGGTGAAACCGGTGCTTACGATTTTATGATTGTTTACCCCAAGTTTCTGGCAGAATTCGCTGCTAATGGATGGCTCTATCCGCTGGACGATTTCATCCAGGAAAAAGACCCCAACTTTGATGACATCATTCCCGCCTACCTCGAGTTTTACTGTAAGTACAAAGGTGAGGTATTTGCCCTTCCCTACGATGGTGACGTCTTAAGTTTGTACTACCGGCTGGACCTTTTGGAAAACGAAGAGGAAAAGGCAGCCTTCCAGGATAAGCATGGTTACGAGCTCAAAGTTCCGGAAACCTGGGATGAATTCCTGGACGTGGCAGAGTTCTTCACCAGGAAGGCGGGGGAAACCCTGGCCGGCGAGGTATTGAATAGGGATTTCTACGGAACGGCCTACTACGGTGTAAAAGATCAGCTATGGGGTTGGTGGGCTGCTATGTTCGCGAGTCATGGGGGAGTCTACTTTGACGAGGAAACCTTCGAACCAGGCATCAACTCCGAAGCCGCCGTCAAGGCCACGGAAATAATGATGGAATTCCACAATTACTCACCCCCTGATGTCCTGGCCTATGGGTACGAGGAATTGAAAGATGTGTTCCTGGAAGGGGACTGCTTCATGGTGATGCAATGGCCCTGCATTGGTAAAAAAGGAGCTGATCCCGCAGAATCCAGGATTGTTGGAAAAATAGGGGCTACTCATGTGCCCGGTGTGAGAGTGAACGGTGAGGTTTATTTCCGTGCCCCCATGCCGGCCGGCAGGGTCTTGGCCATCGCCGCTGACGCTGAAGACCCCTGGAAAGCCTACCAAGTCATCTGGCACCTGTCGGTGGTGACCAGCCTGGATGATGTATCTACTCATTTGACTGGATTGGATCCATATCGGTTCTCTCACTTTGAACATCCAGAAGCCTATGGAATGTTCGAAGAGATCAGGGACGCGGAAATTTATTTAGCTGGACTCAGGCAAAACCTGGAAAACGGATTTCCGGAATTGACTCTTCCCGGGACGGTTGAATACCTGGATACCTTGGGTGTGGAATTAACAAATGCCATAGTTGGAGCAAAAGAGCCTCAGCAAGCCTTGGACGACGCAGCTTCGGCCTGGCGGGATATAACCAATCGATTAGGATTCGAGGCGCAAAAAGCATTTTACGTGGAGCTAGTGGAAGGTTGGAGAGAAGCCGGTTTATGGGATTAACGGTATTCCCCTGGATTTTCCTAACAATGAATTCAAATTTCTTGTAGAAAAATAAGGAGGAAACTCTTTCTACACCGGGGGGATATCCCCCCGGTGTAGAAAGAGAGGGGGGGTGGTTACCTTGTCCATGAAAGGGAAACGAGAAAGATATCTTCCCCTTTTTTTTGTTCTTCCCACGGTCATTATAATTTTGATTATTTCCATTTTCCCCTTAATATACTCCTTCTGGTTGAGCCTCTGTGAATGGGAAATCGGTATAGGTGCAGACAGGGTTTTTGTCGGTCTCCGAAACTACGCTCGGTTACTGACAGACAGCCGCTTTCTTAACTCTTTAATGAATACCGGCAGGGTGCTTTTTTTCGGAGTAGGAGCCCAGTTTGCCCTTGGGTTAGGGGTGGCTCTCCTTTTGAATCGGAGCTTTCGGGGGAAAAACCTGGTTTCCACCCTTTTTCTCCTTCCCATGATGGTTTCCCCTGTAGTGGTGGGGTGTATCTGGAGAATTATCTACCACTATCGTTACGGTCCATTAAATTATATGCTTAACATGGCTGGATTGAGTTCGGTAAACTGGTTAGGAAGTACGGACATGGCGATTTATTCCATTATTCTCGCCGACATCTGGGAATGGACTCCTTTCATGATGATCGTCCTCCTGGCCGGGTTACAAGCTATTCCCGATGAACTCTATGAAGCAGCCAGGGTGGATGGGGCCAACCGGTGGCAGATATTTACCTACATGTTGGTTCCTCTTTTGCGCCCGGTGATGATCATTGTCATCCTTATCCGGATCATGGATACTTTTAAAATCTTTGACCTGGTGTTTTTG
Source organism: Candidatus Atribacteria bacterium (assembly GCA_003561145.1). Taxonomy (GTDB): domain Bacteria; phylum Atribacterota; class Atribacteria; order Atribacterales; family Atribacteraceae; genus Nitricultor. The sequence goes on along the minus strand of PWXL01000075.1, from coordinate 6,652 downwards.
ATCACCTTTGGAGGACCCGGCCAGGCTTCAGAAACAGTATCTTTTTACAATTACCTCACCGGTTTCCGGCATTTCAGCATGGGGTATGCATCCTCCATGGCCTACTTTCAGCTGGCCATTATTGTCATCATTGCCAATATCTTTCTGAGGGTTTGGAGGAGGAGGGAAGAAGCGTGAGGTATAGAAAAAACGGGGTCAATATTCTGGTTTTCTTTGGCCTGGCCATCTTGTTGTTGTTCTTTTTAAGTCCCATTATATGGAACGTTCTGACCTCATTCAAGGACCGGGGCGAATATTTCACTTACCCGCCGGTTTTTATATCCAGCACCTTCAGCTTCGAATACTATCAGCATGGATTGGCTATCGGGGGAGCCAAGGGCATACAGGACAGCTTGATCATTACTCTTTCCACCACTGCAATTTCTGTAATATTGGGTTCCTTGGCTGCTTATTCCATTGCTCGTTTTCGTATCGGGGGAGATAATTTCGCTTTCTGGATTCTCTCCATACGGATGTTGCCGCCGGTGGCCTCACTCTTACCACTTTTTCTCTTTTTCCGGTTTTTACGATTGCTCGATACCTATGAAGCCTTGATTTTAACTTACTCCATCATTAACTTACCTTTCGTGGTTTGGTTGATGAAAGGCTTTTTCGAAGAACTGCCCAAAGAGCTGGAAGAAGCGGCTTTAGTAGACGGTTGCAGCAGATTGGGAGCCTTTACCCGTATTGCCCTGCCACTGGTCAGCCCGGGGTTAGTGGCCACCGCCCTTTTTTGTTTCATGTTTTCCTGGAACGAGTTTATTTTTGCCCTCATATTAGGTCGTTCACGAGTTGTCCCGGTCACGGTAAACATTGCCGGTATGATCGGGGGGCATGAAATCCTTTGGGCAGAAATATCTGCCGTAGCAACGCTGGCCAGCGTACCAATTATACTCTTGGCCTTTGTACTACAGAGATTCCTGGTGCGGGGTCTGACCCTGGGGGCGGTAAAAGGTTGAGACAGTCAGAAGAACGGTTACCTCCCTTTCCCGGCTTTCTTTTGAAAATACCACTCCTCAAATTCCTCCCGGCCGGCAAAGGACTTCTGGGTACCCCGCCGGGTGGTTGATAAAGCGGCATAGGCGCATGCTCCATCGATACTCTCTTCCAGCGTTTTCCCTTCTCCCAGAAAAGTGGCCAAAGCTCCCAGAAAGGCATCCCCCGCCCCTGTCGTGTCTACCGCCTCCACTCGGTAAGCCGGAAAATCGGCAAAACCACCGCCGGTGGCTAAAAGGGCTCCCTTTTCCCCCAGGGTAACCAGAACATTTTCTACTCCCCGCTCCATCAGGAGAGATATCCCCTTTTTGATATCTTCCGTTGTTCTGACCGTCACCCCGGTGATGGTTTCCAATTCCGTCTCATTCGGCACCAAAAGAAATAAGTTCCGTATTTTTTCCCATTCCAGCTTCCTGCCCGGAGCGGGGTTCAGGATCACTTTCAATCCCAGCTCCCTGGCCAGATCGATGGAAAAGTAAACGGTCTCCAGCTGTATTTCAAGCTGAAGCAACAAAAAGGAAGCCCGAGATAAACTGTTACGGGCCTTTGTAACATCTTCCGCTTCCAGGTGAGAATTGGCACCGGGAATGATGAAAATACTGTTCCTTCCCCCTTGGTCGACAAATATAGGCGCCACTCCGCTTGATCTGCCCTCCACCGTTTTAATGAAGTCAGTGTTGATGTCATATTTTCGAAAGTTCTCTATCACCAGGGGGCCGAAAAGGTCATCACCCACCGCGGTAACAACCTCCACTTCCGCACCGAGCCTGGAAGCTGCCACAGCCTGGTTTGCCCCTTTCCCTCCGAAGCCTATTTCAAAATCTTTCCCGAAAATGGTCTCCCCAATACGAGGCAAGTTATCTTCATAATAAGTAATAAGATCCATCATGTTGCTACCAACCATGGCGATTGTAGGTCTCACCATCACCTTTATCTCCTTTCAATCCAGCTTGTACAACGTGGAGGGTATCTTTTTCTCCGGGAAGATCTTCGCACCTCCACCACCTGAATCCTAAAAGTCTGTGATAGAATGTATCTGAGACATTCTTTGTTTCTCCTATCGGTTTTTTAACTCAAAAATATTCAAAGGAAGAGCTGGGGATGACTCAATCTTTGCCCCCAAAATTCGGAAAAGAGTCGTTTAGTATCGATATGATAATGAAGCCTTCTGAGGGTAAATACTTGGCCTAATAAGATTTACAATATGGATTCATCATACAATCCGCCCATAACCTGTTCCCCTTATACCAGCGGCATTGGCCTCATCCGTATTAATATGGCAGGCTAACTTCCCCTGAGAAGTAACCCTTACCACCACCTGGCGGAAAACCAGCTCATTGGGGCCGAATACTTCAATATCAATCTTTTCTCCGTCTCTCAGCCGAAAACGCTCGGCATCACTGCTAGACATATGCACATGACGGGCTGCCCGGATGGCCCCTTCTTTGAGGGTTATCGCCCTTTGCGGACCTGCCAGGGTAATGGGAGGTGAATCTTCCAGGTCTCCGGTGAGACGAGTGGGGAGATCCAGTCCTAAATGAAACCCGTCGGTGAGGGATAGTTCCACTTGATCGTACTTTCGATAGGGACCCACAATCCGTACTCCCTCCAGGACCCGCATGCTGGAACTGATAACAGTAACATTCTCTTTACAGGCAAACTCACTTGGTTGTGACAGCCACCTGATGGGCGTCAGCTGCTGACCTGTTCCAAATAAGGCCTCAAAGGTTTCCCTGGTCAGGTGGCAGTGCCGGTTGGAAACTTCCAACGGAATAGATAATGTGTGATCGGGAAGAGAATCAATCGTGCCAACTTCCCGGCATACCGCCTCGACAACCAGCCTGATGACTTCATCCCATGCCTGGGTTTCCGTTACACTCATCTTTCTTCTCCCGTTTTTTCTTCAACCATTCACAATTTTCACCGATGAGCTGGTTCCCAAGCGGGTGGCGCCCGATTGAACCATGATCCTGGCATCCTCATAAGAACGGATTCCACCGGCAGCCTTGATTCCCATCTTGGGTCCTACAGTTCTCCGTATAAGGGCTATATCATGAGCCGTCGCTCCTCCCCCGGCAAATCCAGTGGAGGTTTTAACGAAATCGTACCCTGCTTTTTTGATCAATTCCGAAATCGACACTTTCTCCTCGTCAGACAACAAGAAGGCTTCGATAATTGCCTTGGTGACAGTGGTAGAGCGGCATGCCCGCTTTACCGCCCGGAGATCTTCCTCAACCACCTTCATGTCTTTGGATCTCAAGGCACCCACGTTGATCACCATATCTATTTCGTCAGCCCCATTTTCAATAGCGTTTCGAGCTTCAAAGGCCTTACTCCGGCTCTCACTCGCACCTAGTGGAAACCCGGCCACCGTGCAGACTTTGACCCCTGTCCCCCGCAGTTTTCTGGCACAATAGGAGACCCAATAAGGATTGATACACACCGAGAAAAAACGATATTGCACTGCTTCTTCACATAGCTTTTCCACCATAGAAACACAGGCATCGGGTTTCAAGAGGGTATGGTCGATATACGGGGCAAGATCCGCCGGTGCCAGGGCCGGCCGCCCTTCCTCCCTCAACCGGGGGCCGCCGTCGCCTTTCCCGTCCCCCGAGAGTGGAACATTCCGGAGTTTGCTGAGAACTTCCCGGGTAATCCGTTCAATCAACTCTTCCTGGTTCATGGTTGGAAACCTCTTCTTTTAATGATATAATTTTTCATCAAAACCTATCTACTCCTCTCCCTCTCCACCGCCATCATCTTGTTGATCCGAGGCCAGTGTCTTCCCCCGCCAAACCTTGTTTCCATCCATAGTTTAGTAAGTTCACATAATTCATCCGGAGAATGTAAAGGCCCACCCAAGGTAAGAATATTGGCATTGTTATGTTCCCGGCTGTTGATTATAGTCCGCCGGTCGTAACATAGTGCCGCCCGTATTCCACGTACTTTATTGCACACCATGCACGAACCTATTCCCGCGCCATCAACCATAATCCCGCGCTCACATTCTCCCCGGGCCACCTTAAGGGCCACCTTCAAGGCAAAGTCAGGATAATCGACACTATCTTTGCTGAAAGTGCCGACATCCTGCACCCGATAACCCAACCCTCCTAGAAACCCTTTCAGGATTTCCTTTGCTTCAAATCCCCCGTGATCAGATCCAATCGCCACTCGAAAGACATGATCCCGTTGATTAATAGGATGAGGGGTGTCTTTTTCAGTCACTCCTAATGTATGCAGCCCTCCCACCACATTCCGAACAATCCGAGAATAATCTTTTTCCGGCATGATTTCTTACCCTTTCGGCCTATCGCTCAATATCATCTACGATTCCCACAACCACCGTTCGAATGGGGGCTTGTGGTTCATCAAGAATCATCCGGGACGAATTACCCTCGTCCATAACGAGTACCACGTCGCCTGCTCCAGCCTGGACTGTATCAAATGCAAGGAAAGATTGCCCTTTCGCTTTTGTATCTCCATCCAGGGGCTGTACTATCAGGATCTTCATTCCCCGCAGGACAGAAAGTTTCGTGGTGGATACCACATTCCCCATTACTTGTGCCAGGATCATTGCGTTCTCCCACCTTGCTCCAGGTTAACCTGGTCAATAATTCCCATCACTGCGCAGTCTGAAGGGTTAAACCAGTTTGGAAAAGATAGGGCTGCTTCTCGCCCGCCTTCATAAAACACAATGTCACCTGATCCGGCCTGCACAGTATCACATGCAATGAGAGGAGATCCCGCCTTTTCTAAGTTTTCATCCAGTGGTTGAACCAGGAGAAGCTTCATTCCCAAGAGTGATTCCACCTTTTGGGTGGCCACCACGTTTCCTATCACTCTACCAATCTTCATCATTCTTCCCCTTTACACTATTCGAAAGTAATCCACAAGAGTACACCGTCTTTCGCGGGTGAAGTTCCGGGCCCTGGTAAGCCCTTCTCCGGTAGGACTGGCGATTGTGAAGCTTGTGAATCCTGCTCCTCCCTTGCCCAAACCACTATAGCAAGGACCGTTTTTTACGAAAAGAGAGCAATCCATCATCCTTGCCATCCGCGAAAGGTTAGCGATATTACGGGAATGCATTATCGCAGTATGCCTCAAACCATGCTCACACTCCACAGCGAAATCCATGGCTTCCTGTGCATCGGTAAAACGAACGAGAGGTATCACCGGTAAAAGCTGTTCCGTCCAGATGAGGGGATGATCCCGATCCACCTCACCAAAAAGAATCCGGGTTTCATCCGGGACATCCAGACCTATCTCTTGAGCAATGTGATGGGCGTTTTTTCCCACCCACTCTTTCCGGGGCCGTCCTTCCCTCCCCGGGCCTCCCTCTTCATCAATCACAAAACGAGTCACTTCATCTATTTGACGCCTGGTGAGCTCAAACCCCCCGTGATTTTTTATCTCCTGCTTCAGCCGGTCGGCGACATCTGCCACCACGAGGACCTCTTTCTCACAAATACAAACGATGTTATTATCAAAGCCGGCGCCAAGAACAATATCCCGACCCGCTTTGGTTATATCCGCTGTTTCATCGACTACACAAGGAGGATTTCCCGGACCTGCTGCAATGACTTTTTTCCCGCTTCCCATGGCAACTCGAACCACCGCCGGCCCCCCAGTAACCACGAGGAGCTTGACCCCCGGATGTTTCATCATGGTTTGAGCGGTATCCAAGGTAGGATTCGCTATGGCACAGACCAGGTTTTCCGGCCCTCCAGCTTCAACAATAGAACGGCTGACCAAGGCCACCGCCTGTGCTGAACACTCCTTGGCTCCAGGGTGAGGGTGAAAAATCACCGCGTTCCCTCCGGAAACCATGCTGATAGCGTTATTGACCACGGTGGTGGTGGGATTGGTAGATGGAATAAGCGCCCCAATCACACCGTACGGAGCACGTTCAACCAAGGTCATTCCATGTTCGTCGGTGAAGGCAAGGGGTTCCAGGTCTTCGACACCAGGTGTCTTGAGGGCGACCAGACGATGCTTTTCCACCTTATCCTCCCAGCGCCCGAAGCCGGTTTCCTCAACGGCCAGCTTGGAAAGATTTTCCGCTTCCCGCATTACGGCTCTCCGTATTGCTCTCACCATATCCCGGCGGCGGTCAAGCGGTATTTCCATGAGTTCCAATTGAGCGTGGCGTGAAGCCTCTACCGCCTCTTCCACATCCGGGAATATCCCCTCCAGAGGAACAGCGGGTTCCCTTGCGGTTCCATTTTCCCCACCTAAAGGACTTTTTCCCAGCCGATGGATCACTTTTTCCACAATCAAGCGGACGTCTGCTTCTTTGATTTCCATATGAAGCCCCTCAAAGCTTATTTACCATCAGATCCTTACCCAGAGAATCCTCCCACGATCTTTTACATGAATGCATCTTCCGTTAAAACAAGAAATAAGGCCGTATATCCGGATGAGGGTTAGGAATAACAATATCTTTACAGAAAAGACCCTTCCGGGAAATCACCTCTTTCGCCGCCGTGACTGCGGCTTCAACTTCGTGAATATTTCCCATTATCTTGATATATGACTTCCCCCCCATACCGGTGGCAAGGCGTACTTCGGTAACCAAGATCTCCGCCATTTTGGCGGCGGTGTCGGCTGCTTCGATGCT
>PWXL01000160.1 GCA_003561145.1 Candidatus Atribacteria bacterium | reverse complement strand
TGATCTTACCCTGCGAAGAGAAGCCATCAAAGTCATATTGCATCCGTGGAAATAAAGGACGCCCGACGGCACACGCCGATCTGCGGGCATGATTGAAAAAAAGGAAGGGTACTGGACGAAGCCTTGCTTCGTGTGAAGGAGGTCACAGAGGTGCTTTCCAAGGAAGACAAACTCGAGATGTTTCACAAAATGCTTCTCATCAGGCGGTTCGAAGAAACGGCAGAAGAACTTTACATGGAGGGGAAGGTGTTCGGTACGTTCCATCTCTATGTGGGAGAAGAAGCCGTTGCTGTCGGTACGTGCACCGCTCTTGCGGAAGGCGATTACATCACTTCCACCCACCGGGGGCATGGCCATTGTATAGCCAAGGGAGCCGACGTAAAGCGGATGATGGCGGAAATCATGGCTAAAGATGCCGGATACTGCCATGGTGTAGGTGGCTCTATGCATATTGCGGATGTGGAAAAGGGAAATCTCGGTGCCAATGGTGTTGTTGGTGGTGGTATTGCTATTGCCATGGGAGCAGGGTTGGGGTGCAAAATGCAACAGAACGGGAAAGTAGTAGCCTGCTTCTTTGGTGACGGGGCTTCCAATACCGGGAATTTCCACGAAGCGGTGAATATGGCAGCGGTTTTGAAGTCTCCGGTGGTTTTTGTCTGTGAAAACAACCATTACGCTATGTCGAATTCGGTAAAAAACGCCTTTGCCATAACAGATATTTCAGAACGTGCCAAGGGATATGGGATTCCCGGCCTTACCGTTAACGGAATGGATGTGCTGGAAGTATATGAGGCGGCACATGAGGCGTTTGAGCGGGCACGCCGGGGCGGGGGACCATCCCTTTTGGAGGCCAAGACCTACCGGTACAAAGGGCACTCCAAGAGTGATAAGAATGTCTATCGTACGAAGGAAGAAATCGAAAGCTGGAAGAAACGCGATCCCATTCAAAGGTTCCGTTCTCAACTGACTGAAAACGGGTTAGCGGAGAAACGACTTAAGGAAATAGAGGAGAAAGTGGAAACTGAAATTGAAGAAGCCGTGCGTTTCGGCGAGGAGAGTCCTCCACCCTCGCTTGAAGCGGTGAGGAGGATGGTGTATGCCTGAGCGTGAACTCACTTATCGGGAAGCGGTGCGGGAAACCCTGCGCCAGGCTATGGAGAGAGACGAGCGGGTTTTTCTCATGGGACAGGATATAGGAGCCTACGGAGGTGCATTCGCGGTAACATTGGGCCTGGTGGAAGAGTTTGGTCGTGAGCGTGTGATCGACACTCCGATTTCCGAATCCGCTATGATTGGTGGGGGTGCCGGTGCAGCGTTGGTTGGGATGCGGCCGGTGGTGGAGATCCAGTTTTCGGACTTTATCGGTATCGGGATGGATCAGTTGGTGAACCAGGCGGCCAAAATCCGTTTCATGTTCGGAGGATTGGCTGCCGTTCCCATGGTTTTACGTGCGCCTATCGGTTGCGGGACCGGTGCTGCTGCACAGCACTCCCAGAGCCAGGAAGCTTGGTATGCTCATGTTCCGGGGCTCAAAGTTGTCATGCCTTCGACTCCTTATGATGCCAAGGGGCTCTTGAGGAGCGCCATAGAGGATGACAACCCAGTGCTTTTCCTGGAACACAAGCTTCTTTATGGACTCAAGGAGCAGGTACCTGAAGAATCATATACCATTCCTCTTGCAGAAGCCGAGGTGAAGCGAAGCGGCACCGATATCACTGTGATCGCCTATTCGCAAATGGTATACAGGGCGCTGCAGGCAGCGGAGGAACTCTCGAAAGAAGGGATTGAAGCCGAGGTGGTGGATGTGCGCACTCTTCGACCACTGGATACAGAAACCATATCCCGTTCCATAGAAAAAACACATCGTGCGCTGGTGGCATATGAAGCACCGGCTTTTGGAGGATACGGTGCAGAAATCGCGTCATTCATCGGGGAGGAACTGTTCGATGAACTGGACGCACCGGTTGTCCGCCTGGGAGGGCTTGATATACCTGTTCCCTATAACCCTGATCTTGAGCGGGCCCTGGTTCCTCGACCCGAGAATATTCAGGAAGCGGTCAAGAAAATGCTCAACCGAACTTGAAGAGATCAGGGAGGAAACAGAATGGGTGTCATTCATACATTTCTTGGCGGTGAAAAAGATTGGAACTGGGAGGGAGTGGAAAAAAAGACCTACCCGGACTCAAGTGAACCGGGAGGTCCCCGAGGTGTGAGTGTCAGGTGGCTCGTGGGGAGGAAGGAAGGAGCTCCCTATTTTGCACTCCGCTATTACGAGGTTGAACCGGGGGGGCAAACGATTTACGACCAGCATGCCCATGACCACGGAGTGATAATCCTGCGGGGAAAAGGGAAAGTAAGGCTAGGCACCAGTATACACGAAGTATCCTTTGGTGATGTGGTGTATGTTCCACCCAATGAAGTTCACCAGTTTGAAAATACCGGGAATGAAACCTTTGCCTTCCTCTGCGTGATAGGAAACAAGGAGTTTCTGAAAAACGCGGGGGTTATGTAGAAGGAGGAACGTGTGAAGGCACTGC
>PWXL01000052.1 GCA_003561145.1 Candidatus Atribacteria bacterium | reverse complement strand
CCCGCTCGGAAATCGCAAATATCATTATATCGTGCGTACGAAAAACCAGCGGATAATATTCAATAAAGAAGGAAATATCAAGATCGAATTTGCTTTCCTCATCGTCACTGATGTATACATAATCGATACCGTGTTCCACGGCAAGAGCGGGGAAATTCTCTTTCTCCTCGAACATTCGGCGCACTGCTTCTGCCCGTTCGTGGTAATCAATGCCGTGAGACCATAAAAGCGCATGAAAACCCACGTAAGTAAAACGTCCACCCAGGGAACTTATGGGTTTTACGTGGTGATCTGCCGAGAGAAAGACCGCATCAGGAGGGGTGTGTGTTCGTATGAACTCCCCGGCTTCCTGCTGGGAAGCGGAAAACATGGGTGCAATGAGTACAAGGTCGCGCCCGATACTCAATGCCCCTGATAGAGAAAACGCCAAAATGATCAGGAATAATAGAAATTTACGGGAAAAGCCAGCGGGAAGCTTATAATATCCACGCGATACGTAGTCGGCTACCAAAAAAGCGGTAAAGATATACCAAACGAAATGGAGTTTGATATTATCCCATGCCCAAGGTTGAAATACCACCAGTTCACTGAGTATAAATACCGCCAGCGCTCCCACATACAATCTCCGCATTTGTCTTCCCGCACCGCCTAAGAGGGCTGGAAAAATGACGATAAAAGCAAGGCCGGCATTTTTTACCCAGAACCAGGGCCAGATATCAACATAATTGACCCAACCTGGCTGCCAGCGCACAAATCCCCCCTCCATCGATTGGGGTACCGTCCAGTACCATACCTGGGGTACGGCCAAAGCGGCCAGAGGAACCGCAAATAGCAACCAGTCCTTAAAAAAGGCACCCTTGCATGTTGAGAGAACAAAAAAGACCAGGAACCACACCGCCGCCATGATCACCAACCCCAGAAAGGAATGGGTATGGATCATCGGCAGCAAGCCCCCTACTACACCGGCCAAAAAATACTGGCGCCGGTCACCAGAATCCATGGCCCGTTTCAGCATCCAGAAAACGAAAAAGAGTACCGCCCACCCGGCGAGTGTTGTGCGCTGCGGAACCAGAATATCACATACAATAGTGGACCAGCGGATGTTGTGCTCGGCAAAATTGGTGGGAGAATTCGCGAAATCCGAAAAGATACCAAAAAATTTTCCAGGGTCTTCCCACGCTCCTTCCAGGTAATAGGCCACGCCAAAACCGCCGTTTATGAAAAACAGTACTGAAGCGAGGGCCACTCCAAGCTTATCACGCAGGAATCTGCGGGCCAGGAAATAGAAGCCTCCTGAAAGGACGAAGAGCAACAGCCAGCTGGGTATAAGAATCGACCAGCGTAACGACCAACCGAGCATACGAAAAGTTGCCGATACCAGGTTGACCAGGAACGGATACCCCAGGTGAGCACCGGGAAATACCGGGTACTCGGGGGGGAATGTCCCTTGTTCGGCCAGCACCGAAATGATGCTCAGGTGCACCGGCAGGTCTCCCCAGGTACTGCGCCCACTGTAGAGAAAATCACCCCGGGGGAGTAGGACATGCCGGAAAAGGATATACCCCACCACCAAGGACACGACAATAATTATATAGTAAAAGAGTGGGGTGACATTCCCTTCCAGCTTGGAGAATCTTACCCGGCGGGAGACGAAAAGGGCGCTCCCTGCTGATATTCCCGCCATGAGCGCTATCCCCGCAAGATGTACGGAAACAGTAAACCCATATATGAAGGCGAAAGGAACCGGTGCCCACATAAGCCCCAAGAGCCCAAACAACACTCCAGCCCACACCCGTACCATGAGGGGTTCTGCACGAAAGAGATGGTGAGAGAGAAGAAATCCAAAGAAAAGGAATATGCATAAATAAACGATTCCCGCCATATTTTCCTCTCTTTGACAATTTTGAGGTGATCTTGAACCAAATATACCATGAGTGGCTTGACCGGGAAACCCCCTCCGATAGAACCATGCTTTCCTTTGGTAAGCGGGGAAGATCCCCTTGAGTACAATGGGTGTAGTACTTGACCCAAAGATAAGGTATCATGAACGTAGCATGTCGGCAGAGTGTCAAGGCTTCGGTACTCATATGATGACAGTGCCCGTTTATCTTCCATTACGATGTTGTAACGTTCATCTCACATGAAAGGGCATAGACATGGCTAAAATTTTGATAACCGGCGGTGCCGGTTTTATCGGATCCCATGTTGCTGAATTGTTCCTTGCCAGTGGATGGGAAGTCGTTGTGATTGATGACCTTTCCAGTGGCCACCGCGAAAATGTTCCCTCCGGAGCCCGTTTGTACCAGCTTGATATCGGGAATCAAAAGGAGATACAGAACATTTTCAGGGTAGAGTGCCCGGAAGTGGTCAGCCACCATGCGGCGCAAATCAATGTACGCCGGTCGGTGGAAAATCCGCTGGAGGATGCCCGGGTGAACATTGTGGGAAGCCTCGTCCTTCTGGAGGCAAGCCGCCTCCATGGAGTGAAGCGCTTCCTGTTCGCTTCCACCGGCGGAGCGATGTATGGTACCCTCCCGT
>PWXL01000035.1 GCA_003561145.1 Candidatus Atribacteria bacterium | reverse complement strand
TCATTTATGATGTATGATTGCTGAAGTAGGATTTGAAAAATCTCACAAGCCATCCTGTAAAGACCGGGAAAGAGCGGCTGAAAGTCGACGAGAAGTAAGGTGTAAGAGGCCACTCACTCCTCACTTCTTCCTCCTGTTGCAGCCTTTCATTCTGAATTCCGACTTCTGACTTCTGAATTCTGAATTTGACTCTCTACTCACTGCATTTACAGAGGAGCGTACCGTCAACTCCTTTTCCGGGCGAAATCCCTCATGAAATCAACCAGTGTTTCCACTGCTTTCACATCAACAGCATTATAGAGAGAGGCCCGGCATCCACCTACCGACCGGTGACCTTTGAGACCGACAAGTCCCGCTTGATTCGCTTCCTGGATACAATCTTGCTCCAACTCCGGCGTTGGAAGACGGAAGACCACGTTCATCCAGGACCTGCTGTCCGCCTCTACCGGGTTGTGATAAAAATTCTGTTCATCCAGATAATCATAGATCAGGTTTGCCTTGCGCCTGTTCAGATCCTCCATGTTTTCCAAGCCACCGATATTTTCCTCCAGCCACTGCATGACCAATCCCACCACATAAATAGCGAAACATGGAGGTGTGTTATACAAAGAGTGTGTCTCTGTAAATGTCGAATATTTCAGCATTGTCGGCACATGCTCCGGTGTGCGCTCCAGCATGTCTTCTCTCACGATAACGATTGTCACGCCGGCAGGTCCTGCGTTTTTTTGGGCACCCGCGTACATAAGGCCAAAAGGCACTGGATCAAACACACGGCTGAAGATATCTGAAGACATATCACTTACCAGCGGAATATCACCGCTTTCGGGAAAAAAGTGCCATTGGGTACCCCGTATGGTGTTATTTGTAGTAATGTGAAGATAACTTGCGTCCGGGTTTATGGGTATGTTTTTCGGAATATATGTATAATTGCGATCAGATGAGGTGGCGGCCAGCATAACATCCTTTCCCAACAATCGCGCTTCTTTGGCAGCTTTCGAAGCCCAGGAGCCTGTGTCGACATAGGCTGCAAGTTTTCCGTCTTGAGCGAGATTCATCGGAACCATCGCAAACTGCAGACTGGCGCCTCCCTGCAGAAACAATACATGATACCGCTCATCCAAACGGAGGAGCCGTTTGATCCGGCTCACCGCATCGTTCAATACCCCTTCGAATTGTTTCGAGCGGTGGCTCATTTCCATAAGGGACATCCCGGTACCGGCAAAATCGAGCATCTCTGACTGTACCCTTTCTAATACCGGACGAGGCAACATAGCAGGACCCGGGTTAAACACAATGGCTCTTTTTCCCACCAATCATTCCTCCTTATATTTTGATAATGTAATGTTACACTTGTGCATTGGACGCAACCCGCTGTTTGGGATTCACCCGTATAGCCGATGGGCAAACATACGAACAGAGACTGCAGTCAATGCACGATTCAAGATTGAGCCTGCTCAGGAACCGGGTATTTCCGCGCTCCTCAGCTTCCAGCAGAAGGGATGGATAGATATCCACCGGGCACACTAAATCGCAATACCCGCAGCGAATGCATGGGCGGGGGTTCTGATAGGGAGCGGGATCCTCCGGTGTCAAGGCTACCACACCGGCAATAGATTTTACCAGGGACACGCTTGTATCAGGTACCCCTCGACCCATCATTATCGAACCCAGAATAACTCGATCGAAATCTGTGGGAGAGAGACCGGCATTCTCCAAAATATATTCAACAGCCGTACCCATTCTCACATACACATTCCGCCCCCCGCTTTGCCTGGAATAAAAAGAGAGCCCCCGGCTGATGAGGGGTTTTCCCTGAATAACCGCCTGGGCTACAGCAACGCAGGTTGCCACATTGTGCACCACGGCGCCTACGTCAGGAGGATAGGTATCCGCTGGAACCTCTCTCTCCAGTAACTCACGAACCAACAGCCGCTCACTGCCAACAGAATAGGAAGGCCGGATATGCTTGATGGCAATATCTGACTCGCGCAGGCGTTTTTCAAACTGGGGAAGCTCCCCCTCAGAGGTTCTGGTGGCAAACACTATTTTCCGCACATCCAGTGCACGTGCCATAATCTTTATACCCTGGATTATTTCTTCAGGCTGTTCCAGTATGAGCCGGATATCACAAGCCAGGTTAGGGTCGCTTTCCTTGGCGTTGATGATCAAATGATCCACATTTTGATCCCCGGAGAGCTTCACGTGCGTGGGGAAGGCGGCGCCGCCCAGGCCCACTACCCCCGCCTCACGGACACGGTCTACAATCTGGCGGGAGTTCAATGCTTCGATATTTGGGTGCTTTTCCAGTGTTACCCATTCCTCCTCTCCCTCCGCTTCGATGATCACAGCACGTTCTTTTTCACCGGAAACGGGATGGGGTACATCTTTCAGATCAACAACTTTTCCGGTTATCGGACTATGAACCGGAACTGTGAGTGGCTCATCCCCTTCGGATAATTTTTGGCCTGTTTTCACCCGGTCACCACTCTTTATTAGTGCCCGGCCGGCCGGACCGACATGCTGCTGGAGAAACACTGT
>PWXL01000022.1 GCA_003561145.1 Candidatus Atribacteria bacterium | reverse complement strand
GACATGATCATACAAGGAGAAGGAAGACGAGTGAACCATAGAAAGGAAAGGAAATGGGAAAACCATTTATTCTGGTTGTCGAGGACGACCCTCCCATTCGCCGGCTGCTGGAACTCGAGTTTGTCCATGCGGGGTTCCGGGTGAGCTGTGCGGCAACGGGTGAAGAGGGAATCTCTCTTTTCCGTAAGGAGGAACCGGACCTCGTAGTGCTTGACCTGATGCTTCCCGATATCTCGGGATGGCAGGTGGCCGGAGAGATACGGCGGGTGTCTGACCGTGCTGTCATCTTGATGCTTACCGCCCGCGGTGAAGTCGCAGACCGGGTAAGGGGCCTCAAAAGCGGAGCGGATGACTACCTGGTCAAACCCTTTGCCACGGAGGAGCTCTTGGCCAGGGTGGAGGCGTTATTGCGGCGTTCCCGCGTGGCTGAAGAAGAGGTTCTCCGCTGGCGGGAGCTTGAAGTCCGGCCTGTATCACGCCGGGTGTTCTGGAAAGGAAAAGAGGTGCCCCTCTCCCGTACTGAATTCGACCTCCTGGTTTTCCTGGCTCGCCGCCGGGGGCGTGTCTTCAACCGGGACCAGATACTTGAAGGGGTGTGGGGGTCAAACTTTTTTGGCACACCTGCCGTGGTGGATGTCAACGTGAGCTCCCTGCGCCGCAAGTTGGGTACCGGAGGCAGGGCTATCCGAACCGTACATGGTGTGGGATACGCTTTTGAGGAAGAACCGTGAAGATCTCTCTCCGCCTGACTGTAACTGCTTTTCTGGTCGTGTTTTTCCTGCTTTCGTCTGGAGCGGGGGTATTCTATACCGCTTCCCGCAGCCTGATTCTCCGTGCTGAGGAAGATGATATACGTGAACACCTGAGAGAACCGCGCGGTCGCATGGAACACCGCCTGGTACGCGGCCGGCCGATCCCACCGGATTTCCTGGCCGCCAGCCTGCAGCGTGGTGAGCTCGCGGTCTTGCAGGATCCGTGGGGTCTTTCTGCCGATCGCTGGAAAGAGGGCCTGGTACGGGAAGGAGGGGAACACTTTCTTTTTATTTCTGTTCCGCTAGCTGAAGAAGGTGAGCTTCTGGTAGGCAAGAACATTACCCCTTCAATGGTTTCCCTGGCCGGAATGGGCCGCTTATTCCTCTGGGCAGTCCCGCTTGCAGCAGCAGTCGCCTTCACGCTGAGCTTTATACTGGCTGAATACCAGCTTCGGCCCTTGCGTGCCATAAACCGCCGCTTGCGCAGGCTTGGGCCGGGAGAGCTGGGAGACCGGTTTTCCATCCAGGAGAAGGGAGACGAAGTTTCAGACCTTAAAATGTCCTTGAACCGGATGCTCGAGGGGCTTGAGGAGGCGTATGCCTTAAAAAAGCATTTTGCAGAAAATGTCTCTCACCAGCTGCGTACCCCATTGAGCGCCATAATGGGGTACGCTGACCTCTTGCACCGATGGGGCGGTGCCGATCCCGCGGTCACCACCGAAGCTGTAGAAGCCATAGAAAAGGCAGGATATGAGATGCGGGAGCTCATCGATGGTTTGCTTGCCCTGGCACGGGGGCAAGAACAGGTAGTGAAGAGCGAAATATCCGCAGAATCCTTTCTCCAGGAGATGTGCCGCCGGTTTGCTGAACGCTTCACGGGACGTACCGTTACATACACGGTAGAAGGTGATGTAAAATGGGAAACATCGGCCGTCCACTTGCGTATCCTGCTGGACGTCCTCCTGGAAAACGCGCTCAAGCATACCGATGGTCCTGTCGAGGTCCGCTCGGCCGGAGACTTCATTGAAGTCCGCGACCGGGGAAAGGGGGTCCCCCCCGAAGAGTTGTCCCGCTGGAAAGAGCGCTTTCCGGGAGCGAACAAGGCGGGCCGCCCCGCCTGGGGAGTGGGAGTACCCCTGGCCTTGGATCTGGCCCGCATTCTCGGGCTCGAGCTCACCTTCCACAACCTTCCTGAAGGCGGTTTTATGGCGCGGGTACGTTTTTAATCAGCAATGCGTGATGGGGGATCAGTATCTTTGGCCCGAAAAGACCGGGCTGTTGGTGTGTGAGCGCGCTGGGGCGTAAAGCCGTTGAAAAAACAACTCAGGACCATATTTCTTCCAACTCTTGAAAACGAAGTACAAAAAGGTACTGCATCCTTCCTGTACATTCTGCATCCTGAATACGGAATTCTGAATACTGTTTTCAACCTTGACCCTTACACTCCATGCCTTGCCCCTTCTCACTTCCGTTCAACCTCCTCGCAGCGACGGAATAAGAGATTCTGAATACTGAATCCTGACTCCTGTTTTCATTGCCTGCCGAGTAAGGGGAGGTCGGTTCCCTGCTGAATAATCAGCGAGAGAGCAGAGGGGCCGGTATCAGCCACCTCCCCATACTTTTTTGTTTGCCCATTCAATGAAACGGTAGGGATAGAGGTTTTCCATAGAACCTGCTTGCGAGAGGCGCTCAAACTCGGCATCTGTCAAAGACCAGCCTTCTGCGCCAAGGTTATCCTCAAGCTGCTCGAGGGTGCGAGCTCCCACGATGGGAATCACTCCTTCCCGGTACAGCAACCAGTTGATGGCCACTTGGGAGATTGAGCTTTCCCTGTTTTTCGCCACCTCCTCTATTGCAGCCAGTACAGCGAAGTTACGCTTTGTGGCCCGCTTGCTCCATGACTCTTCCTGTTCTTCCGTGGCCCGTGCGATACGCCCTTCGGTGGGTTGTTCCCCGGAGCGGTATTTTCCAGTGAGAAACCCGCCGCCCAGGGGACCCCAGGCCAACAGGCTCAAGCCTTCGTCAAGACATGCCGGCAGCACCTCGTACTCCACCCCGCGTTCTATCAGGCTGTACTGCATTTGTGCAGAAGCAAAACCCTTCCACCCGGAGAACGCTGCGGTTCGCTGTGATTGGACGACTTGCCAGCCGGTAAAGTTGGAACAGCCGGCGTAGCGCACTTTCCCCTGCTCGATGAGTGTTCTCAGTGTGTCCATGGTTTCTTCTATCGGCGTGGAGAGGTCCCAGCAGTGGATCTGGTAGAGATCGATATAATCGGTGCGGAGACGGCGAAGGCTTTCTTCCACGGCTCTGAGGAGGGCCTTGCGGGAGGCGCCGGCTCCGTATGGTCCTTCTTCCATCCGGAAAAACGCCTTGGTTGCGAGAACAACTTTTTCCCGAAAGCCCTGGAGAAATCGCCCCACGATCTCCTCGGAGACCCCTGTAGAATACACGTTGGCGGTATCGATAAAGTTCCCGCCCCCATCCAGGTACCGCGTGAGCATCCTCCGGGATTCCTCTTCGGAAGACTCCCGTCCGAAAGTCATTGCACCCAGGCTGAACACGGACACCTGTAAACCGGTTTGACCAAGATGAACACAGCGCATATGCATACCTCCCCTTTAAATTCCGTGAGGAGTAAGGGGTGAGGAGTGAGGAGTACAAGTACAAGACTCACTTCTTCTTACAGCTCACAGCGCATTCGTGGCTGTGGTCGCTCCTCGTCTCACCTCTACGTCTCACTGTTTCTCATGTCATCATTGCAAGCCGAGTCACCATACGAGGCATGGCAATTTCTGTATTGTGCCTTGGCATAAACATAGACCGCCGCGTCGCCTGGCTACGCCAGTCTCCTCGCAGTGACCGATGCGGCGTTCAAAGTTCAAAGTTGAAACAGGAAAGCCCTTTCATGGCTTTCATCCTGAATACTGAATACGGAATCCTGTTTTCCTTTGCGAGCCGAGCTGCTGTGCGAGGCGTGGCAATCTATGAAGTGCTTCATATATTCTGAATCCTGAATACTGTTTTTGATTTATGGCTCTTTTTCCTCGTTCGCCTTACCCTTGCCTCTTGCCGCTTTTTACCCTAACCCCTGGATTCTTTGTTGCTCACAGCCTGCGTGTATTCAATGTTCAGGTACTTTATTTTACCAGAAAATTAAAAACACGTTTCTTCTGCAGTAGCGGCAGTGAGTGCTTCAGCGGGAGGTTTTTCCCGGCGATATATATTCCTCGTATTTCAAGATTGATCCGGTTTCCAAACATATTATATCCTACTCGTTGAGGGGATTTGAAGAAGAAGGGATACTGGAGGATAATATGAAAGAGGAGACAGAAAAAGAGGTGATAACCGGTGGAAGCGAGACGGTTTCCAACACTGCCAAGGCTGTTCCTTGTTTTCTTTCGCATCGGCGTTGCCACCTGGGGAGGAGGGTATGCCATGGTCCCCCTGGTGCGCCGGGCCATGGTGGAAGACGAAAGGCTATTGAATGATTCGGACTTCATGCAGGGTTTTTCCGTGGCACAAATCCTTCCGGGCGTGCTGGCAATAAATACGGCTTGTTTCGTAGGAAGAAAAATTCGGGGGCTTCCCGGGGCACTGGTGTGTGTAGCCGGTGCTGCTTTACCCTCTTTTTGCATTATGCTGGCGGTTGCCTCCCTGTTCGGAGAGTTCCGTCACGTTCGACTGGTGCAGGGTTTTATGCGGGGGGCAGCTCCTGCCGTAGCTGCGCTTATAGCTGCGGCGGTGCTTGAAATGGGTTGGAGGGGCCTGGATACCCATGGTGAGATAGTGATGGCTTTTCTGCTCGCAGGAACGGTGATTGTGTTTTCTCTTCACCCCTTGTGGGCGGTGGTTGGGGGAGTGGCTTGGGGGCTCCTTCGTCATCGATGATTGTCTGGGAGCTCTTTCTGGCTTTTCTGCGCGTCGGTTTTTTCGCTTTTGGGGGAGGCATGGCGGCTCTTCCCCTCATCGAACGGGAGGTAGTGACCCGTCATGCATGGCTTACTTCCCAGGAGTTTGTGGAATTGGTCGCCCTGTCTGAGATGTCCCCCGGCCCCATAGGAATCAACGCAGCAACCTTTGCCGGTTATCGTGCCGCTGGTGTTCCCGGCTCAGCGGCGGCAACCATGGCTTTTTGTCTTCCCTCTCTTCTATTAGTGGGGGTTGCATTTGGTCTTCTTGACCGTTTCCGTAAGCATTCCATGGTGGCCTCACTGTTGCGGGGCTTGCGTGCAGCGGCAGTAGCCTTGATCGGTGTAGCGGCGGTTTCAGTAGTACGGACAGGCATCGGGGACTGGTTTGCCGTTGCCTTGGCAGGGGTGGTTTTTTTTCTGGTATTGAGTAAAAAAGTCGACCCCGTGCTTCTCATTTTACTGGCCGGGGTGGCGGGTATGGCCGTGTACCGGTAGAAATTGTCAATTATTCTTCTCCGGTCGAAAACCTATCCAGCCATTCTCTTACCCGGCTCTCGGCTGATTGAAGCAATTCTTCTCCCTTTTCCCGGATAGCATCACCAAAAAGAGACGCCAGATCAAAATTTTTCTCAAAAGGAACGGAATGTTCTCCGAAAGGCGGCCGGGAAAGAAAAACCTTTCCCGAAAGTTCTGCGGGAAGTGCCTGGGTGGTGATCACCTCTCCCACAGCATGGGTAACGGCTCTCCAGTTGGTATCGAGCGTCAGTGGGAGATGAAGCTCAGAGCGGGGTGAGAGCCATTCACCGTCTACCCGGAAGCGAGACAGCACAGTGCCGTCTGGCAGGGAAAGTTCGGCCTCAATCCGGGAAACAGGCACAGGAAATGGACCGGGGTTGGAGACCACTGCCTTGCCTTGCAGCACAAAATGTTCCTCCGTGACCTCTCCTATTCCCTCAATATATATATTTTTTACCTGTATGGATGAGAGGGAAAGAAAAAAGAGCACAAAAACCATAACCCCGGCAATGATGAGGACGAAGACCAAACGCATATATGATTGCTCCTTCCTGCTGCGTTTTTCCTGACAACAGTGATATGATTTCATTGTACTTGAAAAAAGGGGGCACAGGTCAAGCCCTCTGCATTATATGTTGAAAGAAGGAAGGTTAAGATACCGATGCGGAAAGCCCTGGTTATCAGTGACCGGTTTTTCCTCCCTCGCATCTTTGAAGAAGCGGTGGAGGGTTTGTCTTTCTGGGAAAACGTGGAGCGGAGCTATCTCGAGGTTGCATGGCCCGATACGGATTTTCAACGCACCGAATGTATTTGTGAATATATTCCTTATCCATCGGAGGCTTTTTCATTCATAGCTGACTGTGAAGTCCTGGTTACCCAAATGGGGGCGGTTGATGGGCCGCTTCTTGAGCGTGCGCGTAAGCTACGGGTCGTGGGATGTTTGCGAAGCGGTCCGGTCAATGTGGACGTGGCGGAATGTACGAAACGCCATATACCACTTGTGTGCGTTGGTCACCGTTCCGGACCGGCGGTGGCAGAATTTACCCTGGGTCTCATGATCGCCGCTCGAAGGGGCATTGCTCACGAACAAAACACAAAACGCAGGGGTAGGTGGAACCAATGCGATTACTTTCATTTTCAGAGCTCCCCACCCATTTTGTCTCATCAGCGAGTGGGGCTGGTTGGATTCGGCAATATTGCTCAAGCCCTGGCAGCGCTCCTTCATGCTTTTCACTGTGACATTTGGGCGTGTGACCCGGCGGTCGACGAACACAAAATGCGGAAAATGGGGGTAAGAAAAAGCACCCTGCAGGAAGTGTTGAGTGCCTGTGACATAGTTTCACTGCATGTGCGTCTTAACTCGTCTACCCGTGGGATGATAGGGGAGGAAGAGATCGCCCAAATGAAAAAGGGAGCTCTCTTGATCAATACCGCCCGGGGAGGGCTGGTGGATGAAGTGGCTCTCCAGCGCGCGCTCGAAGAAGGAAAGATCGGGGGAGCAGCGCTGGATACCCTCGAAGATGAACCATGGAACGGCGTCCACCCCCTTGCTTCTTTATCCAACGTTGTTCTCACGCCCCACATAGCCGGAGCGGCACAGGCGACCGTGCGAATAGGGGCGCGTGAAGTTGCACGAATGATCGCTGATTACTTTACAGGATCTGTGCCATACGGTTCATGCTTGAACCCGGAAACCCTTGTGAAAACAGAAGACCCACGGTAGGTGACGTATGGGAGCAATAGAATATGTGTTCATGAAATGTAATTCCTTGTTTAATGAAACGTTACATGATACGATACTTATAATATTTGGGAAAGGAGTAAGTTATGAAACTTTCAGCAAACACTTTTGTCTATGAAGTTGGCCGTGTTCCAATTGAAAAAGCCTTGGGAAGCCTGAAGGGGCTTGGTTTCCGCTATATTGACCTGGCTGCGTACCAGTCAGCCAACCCCACCCTTATGTCTCAAGAAAAACGGCGGGAGCTTGTGAGGCGCTTTCAGGGGGAGGGATTTGTCAGTTCGCAGCTTCTTCTTGTTCATACCCAGGATATAGCCTCTCCTGATGTAAAGAGGCGTGAAACAGTCATGGACTACATGAAGAAAACAACAGAGTTTCAACTCGAGCTTGGAGGAAAACAGGTCCTGGTGTGCTGGGGTTGCGGGGTAAATGAAAGCAGCGTTCCCCGCGAGCAGTCATGGATGTACTCGGTGGAGACCATAAGGGAATATGCTTCATGGTGTGCCGGAGACGGTGTGCTGGTCGGTTTGGAGATGGACCCCCATGTGTATTTTGTGGTAAACAGCATGGAGAGGATGGCCAAAATTTTGGAAGATATCGACCGGCCCAATGTCTACCCTAACATAGATATCGGACACATGTGCATTACCCGCGAAGCACCGGTTTCATTGTTGAAGTTCCGCGGGCGGGTTCTTCATGTACACCTGAGCGAAACCGATACCTTCGAACATACCAACAGCATCCTCGGTACAGGAAACGCCGATTTTTCCTCCTACCTCGAGGTGATACATGCTCTGGATGCGGAGGCTGCCTGCCGGGAAAAAGGTGAGACCTTGACCGCCGGCATTGAAATGGGAGAACCCGGCGGAGAGGTGGATGACCCCGATCGATGGATGAAAGAGAGCCTTGTGTATCTCGAAAATGCTGTCCCCGGACTTGCATTGTAGGTAAGCTGCCGGATGAAAGCTGGAAGGTGCTTTTCCCTGAGACGAAAGGATAACAAGGGGGAAAAGGAAGCTTATAATGAGTGTTACCATTAAAGATGTGGCTCAAAGGGCCAAGGTATCTCCTGCTACGGTCTCTAATGTAATCAACCGCAAGGCCTTTGTGGATAAGCAAATCAGGGAGCGTGTGTTGAGGGCCATCGATGAGCTGGGCTATCGTCCCAGCCCTTTCGCCCGGGGTTTAAGGCGTTTTGTGAAGGACACACCTGAGCGCTTCATTACTCTTATCGGCTTGTCTATGCCCCACTATTACACCGAGGGGATGCGGGTAATGGCCGAAGCGGTGAAGTGGCGCGCCGCGGAACGGGGCGCCCAGGTTATCCAATACTTCAGCGACAACGATGCCGCGAAGCAGGTAGCCCAGGTTTCGGAAAAAGTGAGCCGCCGGGTGGACGCGGTAATATGTTTTCCGGTAGACGGCAAGGCCATAGAACGTGGGGTGGAAGAATGCGTAACGGCCGGTATCCCCTTTATTTCCCTCAACAGGTTTTCCCGGGGAGAAGTGTACGCAGTGGTGAAATCGGATGACCATCGAGCCGGTAATGACCTGGGTATGTACCTGGTATTGACCGGAGGAAAAAAACACCATCGAATTCTGGAGCTTGCCGGAGACGAGGCCGATGACAATGCACGCTTGCGCGGGGAAGGGTTCCGCTGGGCGCTGAACAACTGGCAGAATCAGGAAATCATAGTGACACACCGTTGCCGGTGGAACATGGATGAAGCCTATCGGGCAACAGAGCGTGCCCTGGCCGAAGGTGTGCCTTTCGACACGGTATATTGCCACAACGATGAACTGGCGGAGGGAGCGTTTTCGGCCTTGAAAAAAGCAGGAAAGATTTGGCCCCGCGATCACCCCTCTCATATAACACTTTTGGGAATAGACGGGAACAGGTTTGCCCTGGAACACATTCGGCGTGGCTTCATGGACGCCTCTTCTGAACAGCCCCTGTGGAAACAAGGGATGTTGGCGGTTGATTTCGCGCTTGACTCTCTACGGGGAAAGCCTCGACGGGAATCGACGGTTAACCTGCCCACCCGGCTTGTCACTCAAGGCAATGTGGAGAAAATACGCGATTATTGGGCGTATAGACTCAAGAAAAGGGAGCAAGAAACACGATATTCCAATGTTCATTCCGTGAGTCGTGAGCAGTAAGTCGTGGTCCGGGAAGGGTTCAGGCAAAACGCCAGCCTTTTTTCCCGCTCCGCTGTTATGAGACATAACGACTTTCTGCTTTCCACTCCCCTTTTGAATTACGGGTACCGAACCCTGACTTCTCCACCTCCATCAGTTCGGTTTTTACCGGCAAAAGGGCGGCCATATTCCCGCCATGAACATAACCATACGGGAGCTTTTTATTTGACAGTAGAAAAAGCTCTTGTTATAATGTGCTACGTCACACACTGAAAAATATTTCACAAATCTATCGCAAAAAAGCACAATTCATCGCATTGTATATTGTTCTCAATTTCATCCTGACAGCAATATTTCACATAGACACGACGCGGTCACCCTGTAGTGGCTTTGTGTAAGAGAAGCAACATGATTGTTCGTAAAGAATGCTGGAGTGTGTTAAGAACGATGGAAGGAGTATTGTGCTATTTTTCCCGTTTGACGACTCACGGCATTCAGATGGGAGTGTTTATTGATTATGAATGAGAAATCCCATGTGGCGGGGAACACCAAGGTTTCACGTTCACGCTCCCGTGAAACCGGCGGAGGAATGTTCCGGTTCAGCCGCCGGCGAGACCGCATGACCGGAATTTTCCTCTTTCTTCCCCTGGTGGCCCTCATGGTCATCCTCAGCTTCTACCCGGTTGTCCGGGTGTTCACACTGAGCTTCCAGGAACAGGGGCTTTTTTCTCAGACCTCCCGTTTTGTGGGTATATCGAACTTCATGCGCATTTTCCAGCACGAGGGCTTCCGGCGGGCCTTCAATAACACCCTGGTCTTCTCTTTCGGGGGGCTGGCGTTACAGACGCTGCTGGGTTTGGG
>PWXL01000119.1 GCA_003561145.1 Candidatus Atribacteria bacterium | reverse complement strand
CTCACCAGTGTCGGTGACGAGATATATGCTTTGCAGGTGACAACAAACAACCTGGCCCTCTGGTACCGCCAAAGTATTTTTGACCAGGCCGGTGTTGCCGATCCTCCTGCTACCTGGGATGAACTCAAGCTGGTGAGCCAGAAAATCAACGAGGCTACTGGAGGTTACGCATTGGGATTTTGTGCTATTTCCTCGGAGGAAGGAACCTGGCAATTTCAACCCTTTCTCTGGAGCAATGGAGGCAGTCTCCTTGAACTCGACCAGCCCGAAGCAATTGAAGCTTTGGAATTTTTAACTTATCTCGTTGAGGAAGGGTATACTCCCCGGGATGTGGTGAACGTAACCCAGGGAGATGTGAGCCAATGGTTCATCGCCGGGGAAGTGGCTATGATGGTCAACGGGAATTGGGAGTTTGGATGGCACCTCACCCCGGATGTCCTTGACGAACTCGGTGATGTTGGTATAACTTCGCTTCCCGTACCCCAGGAAGGTATGCGGCCAATTGTTCCTTTCGGTGGAGAATGTTACGGTATCGCTGCAGGTACCAATCCAGAAAAGTTGGAAATTGCCTGGGAGTTTCTGCAAACTCTTACTTCTCCAGAAGGAATGCTTGAAGCCAATATTAAACACGGAGGTCTACCGACCCGTGCGTCGGTCGCTGAATTAATACTGGAGGAAAGGCCCATTTTAGAGCCTTTCCTGGCACAGGCTCCATATGCCCTTCCCCGGCCGATGGTGGGCGGAGAAGAAAAGTATCCCGATGTATCAGCTACAGTGTGGACGGCAGTTCAGAGTGCTCTCACCGGGATAATGACACCCGAAGAAGCGATGAAAGACGCCGCGCAAACTATAAGAGACCTCTTTCCTGAAGAAGAATATGAACACTATGCTCGACAAGCAAGGGAACTACTTTCCGCTGCCGCGGGTCAATAGTGAAACGGACGAGAGAGGGTGCCGGTTGGCACCCTCTCTCGTTTCGAACCCGTAGAAGGGGAGATTGTATTTATGAATGCGAACATAAAAGTGTACCTTTTTCTCCTCCCGGCATTGGTGTATGTTCTCCTGTTCAGTATGTACCCCATGATATATAACGTCTTTCTGAGCCTTGAAGATGTTACCTTTGTTACGTACATCCGGGGAACAAGTCAATACGTTGGTTTACGGAATTACGCAGATCTCTTTAATGATCACACCTTTAAAAGAACGTTTTCCAATACTCTTGTTTTTGCCGGTTTATCGATCTTTTTTCAGTTTACGATCGGTTTCCTGTTATCGCTCCTTTTCAATCGCTCTTTCCCTCTCAAGGGTATATTACAGAGCCTCATTATGGTTCCCTGGGTGCTCCCCATCATTGTCAGTGGTTCCTTTTTCAGGTGGTTTTTTGGTGAAAACGGGATGTTCAACGGGTTCCTTCTCTCTTTAGGATTTATAGAAAATCCTATGCCCTGGCTCACCAGCGGACATCTCCCTATTTATTCCGTCACCCTGGCAAACATCTGGCTGGGAATTCCCTTTAATTTCATCCTGCTGTATACGGGCTTGCGGGGGATTCCAACCGAATTTTTTGAAAGTGCCGATATCGACGGTGCCAAGGGGTATCAAAAAGTCTGGTACATGGTGATTCCACTGCTCAAGCCGGTGATGATCGCCACCCTGACCCTCGGGAGCATTTTTACCGTGAAAGTATTTGACCTGGTTTGGATCATAACCCAGGGAGGACCGGCCGGGGTTTCTCACCTCTTCAGCACTTTTTCGTATTTTTTAGCTTTCAGCAGGTTCAACTTCGGCCAGGCTTCGGCCGTTTTAGTGATTATGCTCATACTTGTCGTGGTGCTCATTACCATCCTCAACCTCTCCAAAACAGAGGAGGTGTAGGTTCAATATGAAAAAGCGGAAAAAAGAATGGAGTTGGACTGTGGCCGCTCTCATACCCACGGTGATCATCATTTTACCGCTCTATTTCATTGCGATTGCGGGTTTTCAGACTGTAACAGAGATTTTCCACAGGCCTCCTCACCTGTTTCCCCCCAACCCAACGTTTACTTACTATCAAGACGCTTTGTTGACACTTTTCCCCTATATGAGAAACAGTATCATCATCGCTTTTGGGACATTAGCCTTGACCCTGTGTGTTTCTCTCCCCTCCGCTTTTGCCCTCGCCAAGTTCCGGTTTTCACTGCGGAAACCTGTATCGTTTCTTTTGGCTTTTGCCCAGATACTTCCTGCTACAGCTGTCATCATTCCACTTTTCCTCGTCTTTACCAGGTTCGATCTCATCAATAATTTCCTTGGAGTCGTCCTGGGAGTTTCCGTTTTTACTATTCCATTCGCTACCATCATTCTGCACGCTTACATGCGCTCGATACCAACGGGGTTAATGGAAGCGGCACTTATCGACGGAGCCGGTCTTTTCAGAATTTTTTGGCGAATCATTATTCCCCTGGCCAGTCCTGCCATAGCAACAGCGGGAACACTCACCCTTATCCTGGCGTGGGGGGATTTTATCTTTTCCCTCTCTTTTCTTAAAGAAAGAGCTCTTCAGCCAATGAGTATCGGCTTGTAT
>PWXL01000177.1 GCA_003561145.1 Candidatus Atribacteria bacterium | reverse complement strand
TGCTCAATTTGTGCTATGACCCTTTCCCGTGAGTTCATTATTTCACCCCTTTTCCAATGCAACGATTCCCCGTTTCACCGGGTCTTCAGCTTGTCGTTACGAGCACCACCAACATGGGAGGCGCGGCAATCTATATTTCTGGGTACAATGATCAGTAAGCGGTAAATCATGATACAGTTCTGAGCCCTCGGACTCAAGGTTCATTCTCTTCCACTTTTTTGAAGTCCCACCGGTTTTTCCTTCGTTCCAAGCATAAACTGCCGCGTCGCTTCACTCCTCGCAGTGACTCGCCGGAGCCGTGAGTAATACATTCAAGTCTCCGCATTCTCAAGCGTATTTGCGTATCCCCACCCTCTGTATCCCCTATCCATTATAATTGATTGTACATGGTTTGGCAGGGGGTTGCCCCATGAGCGACACGGTTCACTTTTTTTATTGATTTTTTCCGCGAGGAGCTGGTGAAATGGACATCGGTAATATCATTAATAATATTGGTCTTGCGATCGATATCGTGGGGGTTGGTGTTATGGTAGTGGGAGGAATAAGTACAACGGTTCTGTGTTTTTCCCGATTGCGCAAAGGTGCAACGTTTAAGGAATTGTATACCTCCTTTCGTCATGGTATAGGGCGGTCAATATTGCTGGGCTTGGAATTCCTGGTGGCCGGTGACATCATACGGACGGTAGCGGTACGTCCGACCTTTCAGAGTGTGGGAATTTTATCAATCATCATCGCTCTCCGAACATTTTTAAGCATTATGTTGCAAGTAGAAGTAGATGGGACCTGGCCATGGAATAAAAGGAAACGGAGAACTGCTCCTGATCGATGATTGATACCCGGACAGCAGTAAACAGGCATACGACATGCTGGATACTGTCTCGCTCCCAGGTATATGAATCCCTGCAGTCGTAGTACTATAATGATTCATAGAGGGAATCATCATCAACATTGGGCTTCATTTGATCAGATAAAGGAACCTGCTGTAAGTGAAGAATTGTGACTATGTATGGGTTTGGAAAAAGGGAAAGTGTGGATATGTTATGGCAGAATCCTTCTCTGTAAAGACACCCAACACCAAAAGCACGTAGTGAATGAGAGGAATACCCTTGACCCTTCGAGGAGGAAGGGTCGGAAAGGAACCGCAGATGAACCCTACACTACCTGAAACAACGGATGTTGAATTATCGGTCGGAGTAAGCAGTAACTCAATTATTTACCGGTATTCGTACGAATGGTTGTTTGACCTCATGGCGGAGGAGGAAGTGCGGTATCTTCAGCTGGGAACCTTTTTTGAGCTGTATTCGCTTCCGGATGAATATTTTTTGAGGCTCAAAGAAAAAGCCGGTGAACGGGGGATTTTCATTTCCAGTATTTTCAGCACTTTTCGGGAACTGGGAGGGCTTATGTCAGAAGATCCTGCCTTACGCAATGTTACCGAGGAGAATTACCGCCGCCTGATAGAAGTGGCGGTTTTAGTGGGGTCCCCCTCTGCAGGTGCTTCCATGGGTGGGGTAATGCGAGACCGACTTGAATATCGTACGCAAGGGATACGGATGTATATACAAGGAATGAAGGAACTTATGCACTATGCACACCAATGTGGACTGGAGTGGTTAACCACCGAACCAATGTCATGCTATGCTGAACCACCCTGTACTGCCCAGGAGCTGGTTATGATTGGTGAGGCACTGGCCGGCTATCACCATACACATCCGTCTACTACCGCCGGCTTCGGATATTGCAGTGATATATCCCATGGATGGGTAGATGAAAAAAAACACATTATTGAAGACAACCTCACGTATTTCCAAGCATCCTTTCCCTACCTCTACGAGTTTCATTTCAAAAACACAGATGATATCTATAACAAGACATTTGGTTTCGAACCGGAAAATCGTGACCAGGGAATCATTGATGTGGGTCAAATCCGGGATCTTCTTGTGAATGGCCGCCATCGTCTTTCCCGTCAACACATCATTGGGTATTTGGAACATCCCGGACCAAAATTAGGAAGAGATTACAGCGATGCACAATTAGGGAGGTTGTTACGGGAGTCCCTCAGGCATATAAAAAGCGAATTTCTCTCTAAGAAAAGGTCATGTTTTCCCTGCTCATAATTTCCGATTCTCGGCGTTGTGAGGTGAAGTAAAAATGACCGGAAAAAATTTTCTCGTCTTTGATTTTGGAGCGAGTAACGGGAGGGCAATGGTTGCGTCG
The DNA here is from genome assembly GCA_003561145.1 of Candidatus Atribacteria bacterium. Classification (GTDB taxonomy): domain Bacteria; phylum Atribacterota; class Atribacteria; order Atribacterales; family Atribacteraceae; genus Nitricultor. Next base: position 347 of record PWXL01000177.1, on the reverse strand, counting down.
TTTGACGGGAAAAAGGTAGTCATGGATGTCACACACCGTTTTGAGAACAAGCCCGTATGGATGACAGGGACGCTGTACTGGGATATCCTTCATGTATTTTCTGAACTGATATCCGGTCTTCAGATATCGCTTGCACGGTATCCGGACATCAGTTCAATGGCAATTGATACCTGGGGATGTGATTTTGGCTTCATTGATACACAAGGGAAACTGGTCGCCAATCCAGTGACATACCGCGAAAAAAAACGGCATGAGCGTGCGAAATATTTGTACGAAATCCTTCCTGAAAGGGAATTATTTGAACTTTCTGCCGGCAATATCAATACCATCATGGGCATTTACCAGCT
>PWXL01000169.1 GCA_003561145.1 Candidatus Atribacteria bacterium | reverse complement strand
TCCGGAATCAGCGTGCATAGCAATGACATCCGCTCCCGCGTCAACCAGCGCCAAGGTTGCTTCACTTTCCCTTCCCGGATCAAACCATGAATAGAGCCATACCACCCGTACCACTGCGTCGTCATTCACAGCACGAACTCCACGGGTAAAGGCGTTGATACCCCGTATGACTTCGGGAATGGGGTGGGCAGCCACGAAACCAATGGTATTCGTTTCTGTCATAGAACCAGCTACCAAACCCGATAAATAGCGTGCCTGGTACATCCTCCCAAAATACACTCCTACGTTTTCTGCCGTTCGGTAACCCGAGCAGTGCATAAATATGACGTCCGGGTGTTGCTCGGCTACTTCAATGACCTGGTCCATGAAACCAAAGGAAGTAGCAAAAATGAGCTGGTATCCCTGCCGTACGAAGGTTTCCATCACACGTACAGCATCCGGCCCTTCCGCCACAGATTCAACATAACTGGTTTCTATACCGGGAAACGCTTCTTCAATTGCCCGGCGACTCAAATCATGCATATAGCTCCATCCACCATCACCTACCGGACCCACATAAACAAAGCCAACATGAAGCTCATCCTCCGGTACGGGGTCAAGGGCAAACGCAGTTGATCCGAAAAGAAACACCGCTACTGCCAACAACACTACACATGTCTTTTGCACTGTACCAACCTCCCTTTTTGTATATATGTACACACCCACACACTCAACCTTCAGCCTTCCTCACGAAAATACGGCTTGCCCAGGGAACCCGGTGCCCCAAAAAGGATTCCCTTTCCCTGTCGAATGGTAATAAAAACCAAGACGGCTATGGTTAATACATAGGGAAGCATCATTAAAAGCGGAACCGGAATGCTTGTCCCCGCAGCCTGCAAACGAAGCTGAAAGGCCACTACGCCCCCGAAAAGGTACGCACCAAGAGCCGCCCGTGCCGGATGCCAAATGGCGAATATGACCAACGCCACCGCGATCCACCCACGTCCAGCAGTCATGAGCTCTGTCCACATTCGTGTGTATACCACCGAAAGATAGGCACCGCCCACTGCCACAATACCTCCTCCTACAAGGACAGCGATATACCGGTAACTGCTCACCGAAAGCCCCATGGCATCAGCAGCTCTCGGCGTATCTCCGACCGCCCGTAGGTTGAGACCGGTCCGAGTAGAAACCAAAAACCAGCACAAGAAAACTACCAGGGCATATGAAATGTATACCAGAAGGTCATGATTGAACAGCACCCGTCCAAGCACAGGTATAGCGCTTAAACCCGGTACCGGAACACGGCCCAGTCCGGGTATGGTTGTCCCGACGAATCCCTGTCCAAAAAAAGAACTCGCCCCTGTACCAAAAATTGTAAGTGCCAAGCCGCTCACAACCTGGTTTGCCCGCAAGGTTATACTGAGGAAAGCATGAATTAAGGACATTCCTGCCCCAATTACAAATGCGCTTGCAATGCCCACCCATGGAGAACCGGTGATCAGGGAAACCGCAAAACCGGACAGGGCACCAATAAGCATAAGTCCCTCGAGTCCCAGGTTTAAAATGCCACTTTTTTCGGTGATAATTTCTCCCAATGTCGCGTAAAGAATAGGGGTTCCACTACGCACAGCCGCTGCCAGAATAGTCACTAAAACATCCATTATTCTTTTTCCCCTGCGAGAAAACGTATGCGGTACCGGCGGAAAAATTCTCCCCCTAGTATAAAAAAGAGAATCAACCCCTGCAACATCAATGTACTGGCCAGTGGAAGCCTCATCACGATCTGCAGCACTTCCCCACCAACGTGTAACGCTCCTACAAGGAAAGCCACCAACAGTACCGTGAGGGGATGGAGGCGAGCGAGCCAAGCGACAATGATAGCTGTATACCCGTATTCGGCGGTGAAACCATGCTGTAACCGCCCGGTCAAACCTGCAACTTCTCCCATACCGGCAATACCCGCTATGGCTCCTGAGAGGAACATGACCAGAACCACGTTTTTCATATAATTCATTCCGGCAAACAAGGCGGTGCGGGGACTCTCCCCAATAACCCGGATTTCATACCCCCACCTGGTAAACCGAAAAACAAACCAAAATACGATCGCCAGCACAATAGCGATGATAAGTCCTAGATGAACCCGTCCCATTCCCAGGAAGGGAAGGCGCGCTGCAGGAGGAAAGGGAGTGGTCATGGGGAAACCGAGACTTGCAGGGTCACGCCAAGGACCATATACAAAGTAATACAAAAGCTGCAGAGCAATATAATTAAGCATCAATGTGGTAATAATTTCGTTTACATTCCAGCGTGCTTTGAGATAGCCTGCCATGGCCGCCCACCAACCACCTGCCAGCACTGATGCACCGAGCATTATCCAAAACATGACAAAACGATTGTCAATATACAAATATCTTACCGCGGCGGTAGTAGCCAGCGCTCCCATGATAATCTGACCAGCTGCGCCGATATTCCATACCGACATCTTAAACGCCAATGTTACTCCTACCCCTACGGTCATAAGGGGGATGGCTTTCACCAGGGTATCCCTTATTCCGAGCCAATCACCCATAGAAGCACGGAACAT
>PWXL01000157.1 GCA_003561145.1 Candidatus Atribacteria bacterium | reverse complement strand
GCTTTCGCTCGAGAAACGAGATTGTCAACACTGATGCCGAGGTTGGCAAGAGCTTCGCCTCCCGGGGCAGAGGCTCCGAAGCGGTCAATGCCTATCGCTTCACCGGAAACTCCCACGTATTTATGCCATCCCAGTGTTGCGCCCGCCTCGATGGATACCCTCCGCGTGAGAGTAGGAGGAAGGACCATATTTTTGTATTCTTCATCCTGCTCTTCAAAGATTTCCCATGATGCGAGATTGACCACCCTCACCCTGATACCTTCATCGTTGAGGAGGCGATGAGCTTCCAGGGCCAGGTGAACTTCAGACCCTGTAGCAAGAATAATGAGTTCAGCTTCTCCTTCACTTGCCTCCGCCATTACATACCCGCCGCGCGATATACCCTCGGCTCCGCTGTATTGAGTGCGGTCGAAAATAGGAACATTTTGCCGGCTGAGTACAAGTGCGGTGGGTCCACCCCTCCGTAATAACGCGAGCTTCCAGGCCTCTCGGGTTTCGTTGGCATCTGCGGGCCGGATAACCGTGAGACGTGGCACTGCACGTAAAGCGGCCAGGTGCTCCACCGGTTGGTGGGTAGGGCCGTCTTCACCAACTCCCACTGAATCGTGGGTGAAGACATACACATTGTGGCAGCGGGATATACAGCCGATGCGCAGTGACGGTTTCAAATAGTCTGAGAAAACGAAGAAAGTAGCGCCGAAGGGGATGAGTCCCCCATGGAGCGCCACCCCGTTCATGATGGCCGCCATGGTGTGCTCACGGACACCAAAAGCGATGTTTCTCCCCCGGTAGTCGAGAGGTCCGTCCACCAGGCCCTGGCATTCTGCGGGACACTGCCCCTCGGGCTGGAAGCTTCCCATTCCCTTGAGAGCGGTATTCGTTGAGGGATCAAGATCAGCCGATCCCCCGACGAGTGACGGTATGTTTCCGGCCAGGGCATTGAGTACCTGCCCTCCGGCTTTTCTGGTTGCCACACCCTTGGGATCAGGATCAAAAACGGGCAAGCCTTCATCCCACCCTTCGGGGAGACTTCCCTCCATCATGCCGGAGAGTTCCCGGGCTTCGGATGGATGGGCATTGCTGTATTCCTGAAACAATTCCTGCCACGCGTTCTCGGCTTTTTTCCCTTCTTTAACTCTTTTCCTGAAATGAGAAAGAGCTTCTTCCGGAATATGGAAAGGTTGGTCTGGCGGCCATCCATAAAATTTTTTCGTTTCGGCCAGCTGTTCCGCCTTCAAGGGGTTTCCATGTGCTTCAAAGGTATCCTGTACCGGGGTACCGTAACCGATATGGGTGGAAACCATTACCAAAGAGGGGTGGTGTGTATCACCCTTGGCCTCCTCAACTGCCGCATAAAGGGCAGCGAGGTCATTTCCATCCTCCACCTGGATAACTTGCCAGCCGTAGGATTCGAAGCGTTTTCTGACATCTTCCGTGAAAGCAATCAGGGTTTCTCCTGATAGGCTGATTTTGTTATCGTCGTAAAGGTAAATGAGCTTTCCCAGTTTCAGGTGGCCGGCCAATGAGGCGCCTTCAGAAGCTACGCCTTCCATCAGGTCTCCGTCGCTCACTATGGCGTAGGTGTAATGATCGATAATGTTGTAGCCCCGCCGGTTGTAGCGGGCCGCGAGGTTCGCCTCGGCAATCGCAACGCCAATTCCTGTAGCAAAGCCCTGGCCAAGAGGGCCGGTAGTGGTTTCCACTCCGTAATCAGGCTCATACTCCGGGTGGCCGGGAGTGGCGCTTTCCCACTGACGGAAACGCTTGAGTTCCTGCAGGGTCATTTGCTCAAAACCAAAGAGATGCAGGAGCGCATAGAGCAGTGCGGAGCCGTGCCCGGCCGATAGAAGGAAACGGTCCCGGTTGAACCAGCGGGGATTTTCAGGGTTGTACCGCATTTCACGGCCAAAGAGAGTGTAGGCCATGGGTGCGGCACCGAGCGGCATTCCCGGGTGGCCTGATGTGGCCTTTTGAACGGTGTCAAGAGCCAGCATCCTGATAGTGTCGACACAGAGTTGGTCAATATTTTTGTCCAAGGGGTGTCACCTCCATAAACGATAGAAGAATTTACCTGGTAACGGTGGGACGAATAAATACTCATCCTATCCTACCCGGAGCAAGGGGCAATGTAAAGGGCATTGTGTTGCAGGAGATGGGGGAAAGTCAATGAAGCAGTCCCGCCGCGCGTTGATAAATATAATTTAACAATTTATAATATATATTCGAATACATACCAAGCGAAGAGGGAGGAAGAATCGTGGCGGAAATGGAAACAGTGGAAACGCAAGAAAGGAGTTCTGTAGCAGAAATAACAGAAGAGCAACTCCAGGCAGTGGAGAGACTGTTGGAGGACTACAAGGGAAAGCCAGGAATGCTCATTCAAGCTCTTCACGCTGTTCAGAACATGGTGGGATTTCTCCCCCCCGAGGTCCTGCGTGTGGTTGCCCGCACCCTTGATATTCCCGTAAGCGAGGTCTTCGGAGTGGTGACATTTTATCATTACTTTTCCATGAAACCCCGTGGAAAACACGTAGTACAGATTTGCCTGGGTACGGCGTGCTATGTGCGCGG
>PWXL01000174.1 GCA_003561145.1 Candidatus Atribacteria bacterium | reverse complement strand
GAATGGACAAAAAAGCGCTTCCAATTCCTGGGGATACCGGTGCAGAAGGGGAACCTCTATAACGATGAAGTGAACAATTTCCTGCTATCCCCCAAGACCTACCGGGAATTTGTCCTGCCCTCCGAACAAGAGCTCAGCCGCTTCCATGGCGGTATCGCCTACTGGCACAGCTGCGGTGACACCACAGCCCTTCTTGAGAGCATCAACAAAATTCCGAACCTCGTTATGTTCCACCGGGGCCCATGGACGGACCTTGAAAGGGTCGTGGAGGTATTCGGAGGCTCACAACGGATCGAAATCTGTGTGGATCCATCAAACGACATACAGTTTGCAACACCCACAGAGATGGAAAAACAGGTGAGCGCTTTTTCCCAAATTTTACAGGGACGAGCAGATGCAGTGTTGCGAATCGAGGGGTCGCTCGTCGATTCTCCCCAAAAAGCGGTTGAAAAAATTCAAGAATACATTGCCGCAGCCAGCCGGGTTTTCCGTTAGAAAGTGTCATCGGTTTCCTGAATACACAAGCAGGACGTGGTCTCTATAGATCTTTGGCTTTCTTAGCGCAGTTTTTTTGCAGGGTATTTATTTGTAACTCTTACAATGGCTACCATCGCGCAGGCTATCTACCTGATGTATGGTCAATAAAAAGCGAATGTTCTTATTTCTTACGGACCACTCCCTAACTCACCGGGTTGAAGTGGAATATCTGTTCGAGGGGAAAATCTTCGTTGAGCAGTGATGAATGAATCATTCCTTTATTTTCGGCATGTGAAGAAATCCGATACCCTCCTTTCTCAAAGGTATAAATGTCAATCACCTTTTCCTGTGGATAAACCAGCCAGTATTCTTTTATCCCGTATTTTTCATAGAGAGATACCTTTCGTTGAGTGTCAGTGTACACTGATGTAGGTGAGACAATTTCAACTATGATGTCCGGCGCACCCATGATGGCTTTTTCCTTGATTATTTCCTGGTTTGATGAAAGAATTACCAGAAGGTCAGGTTGGCATACTGTATCTTCTGAGAGCACAACGTCAGTAGGTGCGTAATAAATTTCCCCTCGGCCGGTACTTTCCACCCGCTTAAAGAGGAGTATCCCCAGGTATTTGGATATCTTCTGGTGTGTCACATCCGGGGCTGGAACCATGATGAGTTTTCCTTCTAAGACTTCGTACCGATGTTCGTCATCCAGGGTGAGGTAGCGGGAATAGGTCCAACGATCTGTCGCTATATGGCTTGACATCGCTTCACCTCCCCTTTGAAAAATATGTACATTCGATTTACTGCTTCACGTCTACCTTATTACATTATTGTTACAAATATTCTATCATCCTTATACATTGGGTTCAAGGATATGAGCGCGGGCACATCCAATAGACCAAAGTCACTGGATTCTCCCTGTTTACTCCATACAGGGACAGGCCCCCTGCCTCAGTCAGCAGGGGCAGGTTCTTACTCCATGCCGGAACTGCATACTTTCAATCTCGTCACCCCGGACCTGATCCGGGATCCAGAGTCTTTGTTTTGTCTCCTACTCCCGTGAGTAAGATGTTACCGTGTTTCAAGGTTCCTTGAAAACCCTCAACCCTAAACGCTAAACCCTCAACAGCCTTTTAATACCGCTGGATTCCCGTTTACGGTAGGGGCAGTGAGACGTAAGAAGTGAGACGTAAGACGTTTGAAGGCAAAAGGGTCTTAGTGCTTTAAGTTCGTCATTGCGAGCCGAGCCGATGTGCGAGGCGTGGCAATCTATGCATTTGCTTTTTAACTTGAACCTTAAAACCTTGAATAACCTCGGATCATCTTTTTGCATAAAGACGCTGGATTCCCACTTACTACATGTGTGGGACGGGATTTTGTATTTTCCCACTTCGACTCACGACTTACGACTCCCGATTCACGGCCTTTGAAGGCATAGACTGCCGCGTCGCTACGCTCCTCGCAGTGACAACAAAGGCAGTGAGTAGGGAGTAGCACGACTCACGGCACTTCACATTCATACTTCAGAAATCAGCATTCCTACTTTCCCTGGCCCCGTTCAAGAGCAGTACCGGGACCGTGATCTTCGCAAGCACCGATGGGTCGGTCAGGCCGGGTTCCCTGGACTCGACGGCTTGCTGTGCCTCCTGAATTAAATCCGGAATGTTCGAGCCGCAGCCCTCCAGAAAGCCGATGGCACTCCCTCGGCCACTTCCTCGGGCGTATAAATGGGGCAGCCATCGACGAGGATTTCGGCAGCGTCGGTCAATCGATCCTCCGCCACAGCTTCCCCCATGCGTTCGACCACGTCCATGAAGCGTGCGGCCACCTCCTCGCCCATCACCTCATCTACGCCCGGGTCATAGGCTGCGACTGCGGCTATCGCGGCGATGTTCTGCGCTGCTGTGGGTACCCAATGACAGCTCCCCCACCCCAACAGGCCCACGGGTTTTCCGATGCTTTTCACGAACGAGGTGATATCCTCTACCAAGCGCTCCGGCGAGTGATCAGGATTTTGAGCGCTCATTCCCCTGCCGCGTGTATCCATCAGGTAGCAGGTGAACTACCGGCTCAAGAACGGCAAAAGAACATGCCAGCTGGTCTTACTG
>PWXL01000056.1 GCA_003561145.1 Candidatus Atribacteria bacterium | reverse complement strand
CGTGTTGCCTGAGATAAGGGCTTTTTTCGTGTATTAAAAGGTTTGGTTGTTTATCTGTATCCACGGCTTTTGCCCCCCTGGTCTTTAGAGAATACAAACCATGGTTGCACCCTGTATTCCCTTAAAACGTAGAACCACGCAGATTATCCGACTCCCCTGTACATGCTAGTGAGGAGTAAGGAGTGAGGGGTAAAAGGCCCCACTTCTTACAGTTCACGGCTCATTATTTGTCCTGTCATTGCGAGCACCACCGCGAGTGGAGTGTGGCAATCTATGCTTTTTGCATCAAACAAGCACAGACTGCTTCCTCACTTCGCTCCTCGCAGTGACGGGCTAAAAAAATACTGAATCCTGAATACTGAATCCTGAATACTGTTTTCTCATTACGAGTACCACCGCGAGTGGAGTGTGGCAATCTATGCTTTTTGCATCAAACAAGCACAGACTGCTTCCTCACTTCGCTCCTCGCAGTGACGGACTAAAAACATTCTGAATCCTGAATACGGAATTCTGAATACTGTTTTCTCTTTGCGAGCCGAGTCAACATACGAGACGGGGCAATCTATGCAGTGCTTCATACATTCTGAATCCTGACATCTGAATCCTGACTCCTGTTTTACATATTTGATGCCGCAACGTATGTTGCTGGGTGGCTCCTTTTTAAACATGGACCTGGTAGGACCTGGAGGTTTCCCGTTTTTTCCCTTTTGGTTGTCTATGTGTAGTTGTCTGTTGTAAAAGACCGGCCTGCGAGAGGTTTTCAGGATAACGGCGGTATTTCTCGAGTGCGGCGGGGAGGAGCCCAACCATGACGTGATCCGGTTTCAGAACGATTTCAGCTACCTCCCGGCGGCTGACTCCAAGCGAGGTGCACACAGTCTTCAACACACGTCCGGCATTCCACTCTGCTGGATTGGAGATACCCAGGCGGACAGCAGTCCCCCGTTGCCGCCGGGAGCGAAGCCTCTCGGAGGATATGGATTTCTGAACGTTCCGGCCATTATTTTTTCTCAGATCACTTTCCTGTTGGAGCTCTTTTTGTAATGCATAGCCGGTTTGAAATGAATTTCCGGACAGGCTTAAAAGTCCGGTTACGAGATCGAGAACATCGGCACGAGCTATAAGGTCGGCGGCCCAGCTCCTTATTTGCTGATTTTCATTCGCTTTTTGAGAAAAGATCTTATCCTCGAAGCGGGAGCGCTGTGTATCATGGATTACGGAGCTGTCCGGCACGGGAAGCCAGGTTATGTGTATGCCGGTTCCCCGGAGCATAAAGCGAAGCTTTTCCGCTTCAAGTTGGTTCAAAATGAGAATGTTGTGGCCGGCTTGTCCGGCCCGGCCTGTCCTACCGCTGCGATGGATGAACATTTCAGCATCAGAGGGGAGTCCGAGCTGGAAGACATGTTCCACGCCTGGTACGTCAAGTCCCCGGGCCGCAACATTAGTGGCTACCAGGTATGATATGTGTCCAGATGAAAATTGAGAGAGGGCCTGGTTTCTTTCCCGCTGGCTCATATCGCCATGGAGACATGCAGCCCGGAAACCCTCATCAACGAGGCGTTGAGCGACTTCCCTGGTTTCAGCACGGGTGTGACAGAATATGAGACCCCGGGAGGAATTCTCCCATAGAAGTACATTGGCCAGGCCTTCCAATTTTCGCTTTCGTGGAACCGTGTACACGGTATGTGCAATTTCGGAATGCTGTTCACAATCATCAACGAGTGAAATCATTTCAGGGTTAGAGAGGTAGCGGCGAGACAGCTTCCGCACCGAATCCGGCATGGTGGCAGAGAAAAGCCAGGTTTTTTCGCGTTTTCGGGTGGCATCAAGAATTCCCTCCAACTCTTCGCGAAAACCCATATCGAGCATATGGTCTCCCTCGTCCAATACGACCGTATGAACGGTATCAGTATGGAGGGTCCCTCGACGAATATGATCGAGTATTCTTCCCGGTGTTCCGACAATCAATGAAGCACCCCGCTGTAAATCCCGAATCTGACCATTTATCTCCATACCACCGACGAGGGAAGCACAGGTGCATTCGAGATTCCCAGAAAGCCAGGTCGCTTCGCGTGAAATTTGCAGAGCGAGTTCCCTGGTAGGAGAGACGATGAGTACACCGGGAATCCGGCTGATCATCCTTTCGTCACTGAAGAGGGGAAGGAGAAAAGCAAGTGTTTTCCCGGAGCCTGTCTTGGCACGTACAATAAGGTCTCCGGCAAGACTTTCATACCCTAAAACTTTGGTCTGAACCGGGGTGGGTTCAGTAAATCCTTTGCCGACAATCGCTTGCAGGAGTTCCTGTCGAAGCGGGTATTGGTCAAATCCATTGTGTTTCGTATGTTTCATAAACGAGTCATTCCTCCTATATGGTGAAAGAGCGCTATATGGTGAAAGAGCGCAAAAAAAAGTGACGCCCCTTATGGGACGTCACTTTATGTAATCCCTTCACGGTTGTGAACCCATTATAGCCGACTCAATTGATTTGTCAAGCGAGCGAATTGAATCATCTAAAATCTTGATGAACTCCTATCGTTGCCTCATTTAAAAATCTTGATATCCACTATCCTACCTCCAGGGGATTATTCTTCACACCGGAGG
>PWXL01000077.1 GCA_003561145.1 Candidatus Atribacteria bacterium | reverse complement strand
CCTTCCACTTCGTCAGCACCCGGCAAAGCCGGAATTGCTCCTTTTTTCAAAGTTGTAAGGGCACCCGCTGCATTAGCGTAGCGGGCACTGTAACGCAAAGTGTCCAGGGGAATGGGTTGACGATCCCTGATATCTTTCCAAAACATATACAGAGCGCTCAGCAAGCCCGCGGTAAAACCGTCACCTGCACCAGTGGTATCTACCGAAGCGACCCGGAACCCTCTTTCTTCAACCCGGTTTCCGTTCTGTACAAGTATGCATCCCTCTTTCCCCCTCGTGATAGCAAGTAACCCCAAGTCATATTCTGACAGGATATATTCCACCGCTTGAGCGAAACCAGGAGCTGCTGCAATCAAACAGGCTTCTTCCTCGTTCACCTTGAGTACATCACACTGACTCATCCCGCGCCGGATCTTCTCCCGGGCCTCCTCAGTACTCTTCCACAGGGAAAGACGGATGTTTGGATCGAAGGAAACCAGGCAGCCATATTTTTTTGCAGTGGAGATGGCCTTCAAGGTAGCACTGTAAGCTGGTTCATGGGTCATGGTGATGGAACCAAAGTGGAATACTCCACAATCGGTGAAGCACTCATCCTGTATATCTCCCTGGTCGAGAAGCATATCCGCTCCCGGATCCCGGTAAAAAACAAAATCACGCTCTCCCTCCTCCGTAAGGGAAACAAAAGCCAAAGTGGTTTTTGCTTTATTGGTACCCGTAAACCAGGCCGTATTCACCCCATATTTTTGCAGAGTTTCCCGCAGGAATTCACCAAAAGCATCTATTCCTACTTTGCCCACGAAAGATGATATTATCCCCAACTTTGCCAAACCCACCGCCGTGTTGGCAGGTGCACCTCCGGGAACTTTCTTGAAACCGGGGGCATCCTTCAAGGTCACCCCGCTCTCTGTTGAGACAAAATCGATGAGCATTTCTCCCAGACATACAGCTTTCTTGTTCATGCTGCATAACCCCTCTTTCCGGGCACCCCGCCCCGTCCTACTTATCTATTTCTCCCACCCGGCTGTAGAAGTTTTTCAAAACCGGGTACAGATCACGGTACAATCGATAATATGTTTCATATTTCTCTACATTGGTTGGGTGAGGGCGTACCTGGTCGGTGGTGCGCACTGCCCTTCGGCAAGCCTCTTCGACGCCGGGGAAAGCGCCGGTACCTACCGCTGCGAGCAATGCCGCACCGAAAGCGGGCCCCTCGTCAATGCGAACCGTTAAAAGGGGAACCTGGTAGATGTCAGCTTGTATATTCCGCCACAAGGGGCTCTTCGCTCCTCCTCCGATAGCTCGTACTTCACCGACCGGAATCCCCATTTCCCGAATAATCTCAAAAGAGTCACGCATTCCAAAAGTTACCCCCTCCATAACAGAACGTGCCATTTCGTTTTTCCGGTGCTTGAGTGTGAGACCGAAGAATACTCCCCGTGCATGGGGATCAGCATTGGGTGTACGTTCACCGGTAAGATAGGGTAAGAAGACCAGCCCTTCACAGCCCGGTGGCACCAAGGCAGCCTCTTCGGTCAGAACTTCGTATGCATCTTTTTCAAGCAACGTGGCTACATTTTTTTCTTCCATGCCCAAAACATCACGAAACCAACGAAGCGAACCTCCGGCCGAGAGCATCACCCCCATCACATGCCATTTCCCAGGCACAGCATGGCAGAAGGTGTGGACGCGACCCTGCATATCGATCCTCACCTTTTCAGAAAAAGCGAACACCACCCCGGATGTGCCGAGACTGGCCGATACCAACCCCGGGTTCACAATCCCGGTTCCGATAGCACCAGCCGCGTTGTCACCTCCTCCGGCAACCACCGGTATGCCGGGAGGCAGTCCAAGCGTGTGGGCCACCTCTGCCCTCACACTTCCGGTAATTTCGGGAGATTCGTAACAGCGTCCAAACCATTCCATCTTATATCCGAGCGTGGAGATAATTTCCTCCGACCACTGGCGGCGGGGAACATCGAACAGTGACGTCCCGGACGCGTCAGACACATCAGTTGCCAGTTCACCGGTTAACAGGTAACGAATATAATCCTTGGGAAGCAGTACTCTCGCAATACGTTCATATACCGCATGCTCATTGTTCTTCACCCATTGAATCTTGGGTGCTTGGAAGCCGGGAAGTACGGGATTACAGTTTATCTTCATAATTCGTTCATACCCGACCATCTCTGTGATCTGCCGGCATTCCAGGTGAGTCCGCTGATCACACCACAATATGGCCCGCCTCAGCACTTCATTCTTGCCATCCAGAAAAACCGAGCCGTGCATCTGTCCGGTAAGACCGATTCCCGCAATGTTTTCTCCATCTACTCCGGGCGCCGAGAGAACCTTGCCAAGAGCGACTCTGGTTCCCTCCCACCAATCGGCGGGGTCCTGTTCAGCCCAGTTCGGCCGGGGAGTATACAGGGGGTACTCGGCCACTCCGCCGGCCACCAGGTTCCCTGCTTCATCAACCACCAGTGCTTTACATCCCGTAGTTCCAATGTCTATTCCAAGGTAGTACTTCATACTTCACCACCTCTTTTTTATAAAACATCCTCATATCAACAATGAAAAAGGCTCTTCCAACAGGGTTTTTAAAAACTGCATAAACTG
>PWXL01000082.1 GCA_003561145.1 Candidatus Atribacteria bacterium | reverse complement strand
CCCATCAATGCGATGGCGATAATGAATAGTGATTTGCCTTTCATTGTATACCTCCTCATTATTTTTATTTCTGGTGAATACTGTAAACACTACAAATATGTTCTTTTCTGGTATCAACCTCCCCTCTTCGAAGATATTATGACCACTTTTTTTGCTGACGAGATTATTTCACAGCCACAATAAATACCTACAGCTCAATAATCTCACTCCGCGCGTCCGAGAAGACTTCACAACCATCCCTGGTCACCCGGAAACCGTCCTCCCAGCGAAAACCGTATTCAGGAAAGGTGAGGAAGGTGTCGGCCATGAAGGTCATGTTCTCTGCAAGGGGATAGTCGGAAGTAGTTTCCATCCAGGGTTTTTCCACCTCGATGATGCCCGCTCCATGGCAGGGTCCGTAGAGGAAATAGGGGGCATACCCGTGGGATTGGAAATACTGGTAATAGGTGCGGGCCACCTCCCCGGCCACCACGCCGGGCTTGATCCACTCATAGGTTTTGCGGTGAACCTCCAGCCCGAAGAGCACCCGTTCCTTCATCTGCGGGGGCATGGAACCGAAGATGACCGGCCGTCCCACGGAGGAGGCATACCCTCCGTAACGGGCTCCCACACACAGCTGGATCAGCTGTCCCTTGTCGATGGTATCGTAGGTGGCACGGCCGATGGCGTTTTGCGTCTTCTTACCGGCAAAGACGTAATTGGGGAAGGCCTCGCACTCGGCACCGTGACGGAACAGGGCGCCCACCAGGACCCCCATCACTTCTTTCTCGGTCATCCCGGGCTTCATCTCCTGCAGTGTGTCTTCCAGGGCCTGTTCACTGATACGGTGTGCTTCCTGCATCAGGGCGATCTCGTTTGCCGATTTCACCGCCCGCATCTGTGAAATGATCCACTCCGCCCGGATGAGGGACCCCCCCTTTCCCAAGGCATCTTTCACTCCATCGAAGACGGGAAGGGGCACAATGGCATAGTCGCCCAGGGCCAGGCGTTTGATCCCTCTACCCGCGGAAATCTCGTCGAAGACATCCCGGAAGGTTGCTACCTCGATATCGGGGTAATCGGGTTCGGCCGACTCGCGATAGGCGAGCATCTTGCGAATGTTTTTAATTTTACTCCGCTGCTGGGCGAAGGGCTCCGCCTCCGGGCCGATGAGGAGGAGGGGTTCCCCTTCCCGGGGAACGATCACTCCAGCGGTCTCGAAGATGGGCCAGTGGTCGCTGAGGTAGCGGACGGAGGCCTGGTCGGCCTCATTGGAGTGCACGAGATAGGCATCGAAGTCATTTTCAGCCAGTTTCTGCTGAATACGGGTAATCCGCTGTTGAAATTCGCTTGCTGGGATTTCCTTGATCATGGGTTGACCTCCTTGTGAATAGTATCTAAAGTCCCGATATTCATTCCAAGCACCATTTAATGAACCTTACCGCATATTATTTTTGCCGAACCCAGTGAAGACCGGCATCCACAGGATTCCCTTACGGCTAATTTCACAGGTACCAACACTTCACTACATGGAAGGTTATTTTTCTCTTTTCCGGCTTCCAGCCTGGTTAAAAGAAGTTGAACAGCTGAAAGTCCAATATCCTTTTCCACTGCAACAATTGTTGTCAAAGGAGGTTCGGTAACTTCGGTACAATCCATACCGTCGAAGGACACCAGTGCAACATCTTGTGGAACATGCATTTTATAGCAACGGATTGCTTTTAAAATCCCCAAGGCTATCAATGAATTTGCAGAAAAAATAGCTGAAAAGTGAATTCCGCTCTCAATGAGATCTAATGCAGCTCTATAACCACTTTCTACTTGCCAGTCAGTAATGCGTATCAATGTTTCCCGGTAGGAAATATTTTCGGATTGTAATGCTTTGCGGTACCCTTCCATTCTAAAAAAACCTGATGTCTGTGTAAGTGGACCACCAATAAATGCTATATCTCTATGCCCGTGCCTTAAGAGGTGTTGGGTGAGAAGAAATGCTCCGGATTCATTATCATGGAGAACAGTATCAAAACACAGACCGGGAATTTTATTATCAATAATCACCACAGGAATACGGAATGGTACCAATATTTTCTTTAAGAAATTTCTCGTCTTCCCTAAGGTAGCGAAAATAATTCCGTCAACTTTTTTTGAAACCAATAACTTCAACGTTTCCTTCTCCAGCACAGGATCATTGTTTGTTGAACCAATAAGCAGGCTATAACCGTGCATACGTAGTTCTTGCTCAATAGCTTTTCCTACCATACCAAAAAAAGGGTTAGATATGTCGGGGATAATGTAACCAATTGTGTGGGTCTTTTTTTGTTTTAGGCTGCGAGCGATATCGTTGGGTTGGTAACCAAGTTTATGGATTATTTCCTTCACCTTTTTACGGGTAGTTTCTCTTACTAAATATTCTTGGTTAATAACCCTTGAAACTGTTTTTGTTGATACTTGAGCAAGCTGAGCGATATCCTTCAGTGTAGGATGCACAGCTTCATTCTCCTTACAGCATGTCATCGTTGTCATAATATTTCAAGATGAACTATATGTCAACGATGAGAATATTGACAACGATGAGAATATTGACCAGTATTAAAGGAGTCAACCTGCTACATATATTACGGTATCAAATATGTAAAT
>PWXL01000238.1 GCA_003561145.1 Candidatus Atribacteria bacterium | reverse complement strand
TTCAGTTTCGGGACCATGTTTCCCGATTGTACTTATAGAAGAATTGTTAGGAGAAAACGGTATGCTTTCACGGGTATTTCGAGAAAAACCGGTCATCGGAGCGGTGCGTTCAGGAAAGCTGGAGTCACCGAAAGTGGAAGCCTTATCCCTCTGTCCGGCCGTTTTTTTGTTGGATAGCTCTCTGAATCATTTATCAGGTACTCTTGAAATATTATCTTTATTTACCTCTCCGGTATTTCTTCATATCGACTTGTGTGCGGGACTCACTCCCGATGAAAGCGCCTTGTTTTTTATAAAGGAACACTTCCCCAAAATTGAGGGCATCATTTCCACCCGTTCTCGAACCCTTTCTATGGCAAAAAAAGCAGGTTTTTCCACGGTTTTGCGTTTGTTTATGATAGACAGCGAATCCTTTATTAATGGCATAAAAGTGGTAAGAAGAGTGAGGCCGGATGCTCTGGAACTGTTGCCTGGCCTGATCTTTCCGAAAGTGCGAGATCTTTTTGAAAATTCGGATATGCCCCCCCTTATTTGCGGAGGTTTTATTCGTACAGCTGAAGAAGTGCATGAAATATTGGATGCGGGTGCATCAGCGATTTCAACCAGTTGTGAAAACCTGTGGCTGCTCAACCGGGGGGAACGAAATCATGGATAAATATTTTCTTACTATTGACCTGGGAACAACAAGTGTCAAGCTTCTTACCTGGAATGCAGAGGGAGAGGTGATAGGCCGTGATCAATTTCCTGTAGCGCTTTCTTTTCCCTTTGCGGGTGCAGTTGAGTTTCACCCTGATACCTTGTTGGAAATGCTTATCCAAAGAATCAAACACGTGCAGCACTTTCCGGAAGGCATTGGCATAACGAACCAGCGCGAAACAACCGTTGTGTGGGATACAGATGGAAAACCTGTATATCCGGCAATTGTCTGGCAAGATCGAAGGACGGCCCGATGGTGCAGTGATAACAGGGATAAAGCCGAGTACTTGTACCGGAAGACCGGGTTGATGCTCGATCCCTACTTTTCATTGAGCAAGCTGGTATGGATTCTGGAAAACATTTCTCACCGGGAGCCCGTTTTTTTCGGTACACTCGATACATATGTTTTATGGAAGTTAACCGGAGGGAAGAGCCATTGTACTGACTATACCAACGCGAGCCGCACCATGATGTTCAACATACACACACTGGAATGGGATCAGGACATAATAGATGAATTTTCTTTGCAGGATGTTGTATTTCCCTCTGTGGTGCCGTCACATTCTCACTTTGGTGAGATAGAGAGTGGCAAGAAGCGGTATGTTCCGGTGCAAGCTGTACTGGGAGACCAGCAAGCTTCCTTCCTCGGCCAGGGCTGCTTTAGGATCGGAGCCATAAAGAACACCTATGGTACAGGGTGTTTCCTCATGGCAAATTGCGGGAGGAAATACCCCGCCAATGGGGAAAAATTACTGGTTACTTTGGCATCTTTCGAGGATAATCCTCAACCTGTGTATGTGCTGGAAGCGTGTGCTTTCAGTGCCGGCGTGGTGATGGAGTGGCTGCAGTCATTAGGTTTTTTTCAAGACCCCGATGAAACAGAAAAATTAGCCCGCGAAGCAAAAATGACCGATGATGTACTGCTTGTACCGGCATTTTGGGGTCTGGGCGCTCCTCACTGGGATCCGTACGCACGGGGAGCCATATTTGGACTGACGCCGAACGTAGGGAAGAAAGAAATAGTGCGTGCCGCCCTGGAAGCGGTTGCCCTTGAATCAACTGATCTGGTGCATGCAATGGAGCAGCATGTATCTGCCATGGAGGAACTGAGCGTAGATGGAGGAATGAGCCGAAACCGTTACCTCATGCAATTACAATCCGACCTTTCAGGAAGGATTGTTCGGGTGTTTCCCGAAGTTGAAGCCACCTCTTTAGGCGTGTTTTATTTGATGGCGTCATCCCTCGGATTATTGAAGAGGAATTTCATCGAGGCTAAAAGAAAGGAAGGCACTGTATTTACTCCCAGCATGGAGGAAGAAAAAAGAAGAGAACATCTTGAAAAATGGCGGCGGGGAATTGAGCGTGTGAAGGGATGGAGCGTCCATGACGAAGCGTTATGACCTCATAGTTGTCGGAGGTGGTGTCATAGGGTGCGCAGTAGCGTGGTATTTTTCGCACTATGATCTTGATATAGCTGTGCTTGAAAAAGAGAGGGATGTATGTTGTGGAGTGAGTAAGGCAAACACGGGAATCTTTCACTCCCGCTCTTATTGGACACCAAAAACCTTGAAGGGTGAACTTCATCTTCGTTCTCTCCCCTGGCTTCCCCGGGTTCAAAAAGAACTTGATCTGCCGGTACGCAAATGCGGGGCTCTCACCGTTGCTTTGTCTCCATCAGATATTGGTCACCTGCGGGAAGTGAAAACACGGGGTCAATGTCAGGAAGCTGCAATACTGGGAGCGTCAGAAGCCCGTAATATAGAGCCCAACCTGAATAAAGAAGTAAAAGCCGTATATTACGATCCCCGCACATGGGTGGTTTCTCCTTTTCAGCTGGTGCATTCCCTTGCTGAATGTGCTGTTCTGAATGGGGTGGATTTTTATTTCGGAGAGCATGTTCAAGGGTTTGAGAAATTGCCA
>PWXL01000186.1 GCA_003561145.1 Candidatus Atribacteria bacterium | reverse complement strand
GCCCGATGTGGAAGCGGCCAAGAAGTCGGCCCGCCGGATGACACAACAGTACCTGGAGACAGGAAGTTTCCCTGAAGAGCAGCCTGTTCTCTCAGATGGAACTGTCGAGGTATATGCTGATGTTCCCTACCCGGATCTCACCTCCTGTCTTGCTGGTTTTTTCGGTTCCCGTTCACCCGGGTCTTACCTCAGCATCCATGCATACCTCCCACCCCGTCAATCTCTTGATGATATTTTTACTTCTTTCCGGAAGCGGGTTCGTGACCGGTTTCAAATGGCCACGACTGTGGGATATGGACCCCGCTTTCTTCACTCTACCGGCCAGCTGCACAAAGGGGATGCAGGAAAGGGCCTGTTCCTGCAATGTACGTGTAATGATCTGCAGGACTTTGTGATTCCTGAAGATGCCGAAACACAGGAGGGTAGCCTTTCTTTCGGTACACTCAAGGCCGCCCAGGCACGGGGTGACCGGGAAGAATTGTTGTCGAAAGGGAGAAGGGTGGTGCGGATACACCTGGGAAACCGCCTTGAAGAGGGGCTTGAATATGTACTTGAAAAAATCGCCTCAATGCCCTGAGATAATGGGGCGAAAGATTTACTCTTCGCCGGCCGGAGTGCCGTGGACTGTTTGCTCCAAGTCACTTGAAGAGATAATGACCTCTCTCCATTCCCATCCAAACAACCCTTTTTCCACTCCCAGGTAGAGGCGATCGTATTCGGGATCGCCCCATCCTTCGATGCGTAGACGATATCGGCCGGGAGAGGGCTCCTCCCGGCTGAAAATCATCTCGCTTTTGGGAAGAAAGCGCTCGAGATAGGCACGAACATCGGCAAACTCTCCGACTTTCTTTTCACTGAACATGGTTCCATACCAGAAATCACCCAATTTAGCCAGTGATGCAATCCTTGCAATATCGCCTCCGGAGAAAGCTTCTTCAAGGTATAAAAGAAGTATGTGAGGGTCTTCGGTTTCAACGCGAGGGTTGGTGAGGTAGTCTATTCTCAGCTGTGCCAGCTTCCTCAGGTGGAAGAGAGGGTGTTCCTCAAAAGACAGAGGAAGGATTTCCAGGATCCTGCGGTACCCCTCCAATGCTTTTTCTATCATTCCTTCGTTTTCGTAACAGGTGGCGATAAGGTACCATATTTCCGCTTTTCCTTCATAATCGGGGAAGAGAAGCAGGAGGTTCTGATACACACCGATTGCCTCCTGGTAGCGGCCTTGATTGTGATGCAGGTTGAGTCCTGTATTTCTCCAGGCACGAAGGCGCAGACGATAGGGATCTGCTTCGTTTTCAGGATACCTGAGTGCAACTTGTCCAAAAAGTGAAATGGCGCTTTCGTGGTTGGAACGTGACTCCTCGTCTTTAGCCATCCAGTACAGATACAGAAAGGAGAGTGGACGTTGGGGGTGGCGATGAATAAAAGTATATAAAACTGAATGGGCCTTATGGAGTTCACCGCGTTCCCGGTAGAGGCGGTAGAGTGTTTCAGTCAATACAGAATCAGCGAGTTCATCCTCATTTTTCACCAGGAGCCGGTTTTTTTCCGCTACCAGACGTATTTCCGTTTCCACCGGGGAGCTGATTAAGGCAAGCCCTTCCCGTGTATCTCCAGAGGCAAAGGCCGTTGCTGCCTGGTCCAGAATGTCAGCCTCCGCGCTTGGGGCGAAAAATAATACAGTCAACGTCGCAAGTGCGAGAACCGTTACCGTTTCAACCAAGCCTTCTTCCCCCTTTTTTTCAGATTCAGACAGCACGGTACCAAGCTCATTCTTTATTGAACCATCGCCTCTTTACTTTATTCCTCCCGTGTGTTCTGTGTCTCTCGCTTGCAATACTTCCACCATCTGGGCGTGCAGCTCGGGATTGGCTGCTATAAGGGTTCTGCTTGATATATCCCACGGTTCACCGTCCATGCGGCTGTAAACACCCCCGGATTCTTCCACGAGAACAAGGGCCGCCGCAACGTCGTAAAAATTCAGTTCCGGCTCGAAAAAAGCGTCGAGTTTCCCCGTGGAGAGGTACGCAAGTTGCAGGGCCGCTGAGCCGAAACAACGGAAATCCAGGCATGCCGGGAGTAAGCGGTTATACCGTTTCCTTTCTTTCTCTCTTAATTCGAGAGAGTAGGGAAATCCGGTACCGATCAGTGCATCTCTCAAATACTTGGTTTGAGAGATGAGAATCCGTTTTCCATTCAGGTAGGCACCTTCGCCCCGTATTGCCCAGAAATCCTCTTCCAGGAAGGGTGCATGTATAACCCCCATGACCGGAGAACCGGCTATGCAGTACGCTACAGAAATGGCACAGAATGGCAGGTGGTAAAGAAAATTGGTGGTGCCGTCTATAGGGTCAATGACCCACAAGTTGTGCGCACTTCCCTCCATGGCCTCTTCACTTTCTTCTCCCCAGAAAGAGTCCCCCGGAAAATATTGACGCAAACCTGCGATGATCCGTTTCTGTGCGCGTATATCAAGATCACTGACGAGATCAGTACTAGATGATTTCATGCGTACTTCACCAACTCGTTCCCGGTTTTCTTTGAGGAACCTGCCGGTGTGGCGTGCGACAGACAATGCTCTCTCCATTCTTTCTCTCAGCATAGTGATATCTATCCTTTCT
>PWXL01000208.1 GCA_003561145.1 Candidatus Atribacteria bacterium | reverse complement strand
GTTCAACTCTCAACCCTTAACGGTCCTGAATATTGTCAATATCCCAAAAACAATCTTTCGAAAATCCCCAGCGGTAAAGGAACACCAAAAACCCTTCGCATTATGAAAAAGAGGACGAATGATAAAAATATTGAAAAGCCAAGCGCTACCACGTGTTTCTTTTCACCGAAAATTTTTAACAAAGCAAACAAATAAATAATGGTAGTCAAAATAAAACCAGCCCGCTTCACAAAGGCAATGTACGCAATCGTGAAACCTATAACAAGGAGAATAACCCATTGTTCTTTTCCAAACCTGGCAAAATATGTATCGCTGGTTTTCGTTTTTGTAAAAAATTCCGTTACAATCAGGAGAACACCAAGTACACCAATAATACCTGCTGCCATCCTGGGGAAGGTAGCCGGTGATACCCCTACCGGTGAGACCGGATAATCCTGCACCACCCAGTACACCAGGAAAAACAAGAAAATCAAGACGATTCCTACAATAATGTGAATTTTTGATGATTGGTGCATTATACACCCTTTACATGAACCGCCCGGAGAGGGAATGTATCACACACTCCGGGCGGAGTTTGCAAACCGGTAATCAGGATATATCACAGCTGACAGATACGTACTTATTCTGAATGACCGATCACTCTTCTACTATCGGCAAATCCAAAAATTCCAGAAGTTCAATCACATCTTCCATAGAGTCCCGATACACCTCTTCATAATCATCGTAACTGCTGTAATATATCCCTATGCCAACATCTTCCATGTGTTCCAAAAACCTGGGTTCCTGCATCATCTGGTAAAACGCGTCATGTAAGATCTGTACCCGCTCTTCCGGAACACCAGCCGGTCCTGCCAATCCTCTCATGGCATAAAATTGGACATCGTGTCCCAATTCCAGCAAGGTGGGAACTTCCGGATACAGGTCCATTCTTTCATCACCCATGATGGCAAGGACCTTGAGGTCTCCAGCCCGTACGAATTCGGACACCTCGGCCCCACTTACCGATACGGCTTCGATGTGTTGGCCAACCAGATCCGTGATAGCCGGAGCAGCCCCGTCATACGGCACATAAGTGAGTTCTATATCGTAGGCCATGGCGACCCCCGCTCCTGCCAGATGCCACCCCATGCCTTCCCCGGCATGACCCACCCGGATCGCTCCCGGGTTTTCCCTGGCATATTCGACAAAGTCATCTACGGTTTCCCAGGGCGCATCCGCGTGAACAGTCAGGGCAGCCGGATCTTTGTTGAGCCCTATTATGGGGGCAAAATCATCGATGGTGAAGGGATAGCGCCCCTGCAGTGCGATGGTATCCATGTATGTGTCAATAAATGTAATCGTGTAGCCGTCAGCCTCGGCTGCCAGGGTCGCTCCCAACCCGACGGCACCAATACCACCGGTTATGTTCTCTACAGCTACAGGGACTCCGAGATATTCCTCGGCGTTTTCCACCAGTGCTCTCCCGAGAACGTCTGTTCCTCCTCCGGCCGCCCAGGGAACTATAAGGCGGATAGGCCTATCCGGAAAATCATTCTCAGAAGCGACGGAGTGGGCGGAAAAAACCAATAAGAAACTCATAACAATTGTTACTACAAGCATTTTTTTACAGGTCATGATATGAACCCTCCCAATGTATTTTTTCTTTCTATTGAAATATTTTCCCAAAGATTCCTTCACCTACCACCACCCTTCTCTGTAATGATCCAGCAAAGAATCAAACAAGACCCATCTTTTTCAAGGCATTTGTCAATTCCCGTTTTTCCTCTTCCGTAGGGGCATCCATGGGATCCCGGGGCCATCCTCCCGCCAGCCCGACCTGGTTCATGGCTTCTTTCACCAGACCAATGTACACCGGCTGCTCCAATGGTGTCAGAGACGGAGAAAGTATGGTCGGTAACGGAGCCCTTCGCCGGGCAACATCCATCATGAGGCTGTTAAAGGGATGCAGTGCTTCCACCGCTTTAACCATGGCATCCACATCCTTGTTCAAAGCAGCCTTATACACATTCAGAGGAAGCTGGGGAGCGAAGTTCGAAATTGTACTGCTGATGAATCCTTGACATCCATGCATCCAGAGAAATGAATAATACAATTCGCTCAAACCGGTGACGATTACCATGTCATCAGGGGAAACCTTCTTCAGCATGGCATAAAATTGCCCCATATCGGTGGTATTTTCTTTGCACGCCACAATATTCTCGATTTTGGAGAGGCGTGCCATCAGGTCCGGATCAATCCAGAGTTTGCTGGTGAAAGGATTGTTGTATACCATGATGCCGATGTCAATACTTTCGGCGACTCTCCGGTAGTGGCGGTAGATCCCTTCCCGGCTGGGAATGTGGTAGTAGGGAAGCACAACCATGACTCCATCGGCCCCCATATCCTGGGCGGCTTTGCTCATAGCAATAGTAGATTCAGTTCCTGCACGTGCGGTTCCCACGATGACCGGCAACTCGTGATTGACTTCTTCAATCACCGCTTGAGCAACAGCTTTGTTTTCTTCATCATTCATGGCGTAAAACTCGCTCGTGCTTCCACAGGTGACGATGATTACGTCCTCCCCCCGGAAAGCATCGACAAGAAACCTGGCGTTGGAGCGTACACCCTCGATGTTCAACCTTCCGTCTTCCTC
>PWXL01000151.1 GCA_003561145.1 Candidatus Atribacteria bacterium | reverse complement strand
ATGAATTTTCCGGACCGTTTCGCAGTCGCACATTACATCGAGAAGAAAAAAATTGTGGCTATTATCAGGGCAAGAGAATCTGCAGCCCTTGCTGACGCCGTTTCTGCTCTTGAAGAAGGTGGTATTGCATGCATCGAGGTAACAATGACGACTCCGGGAGCGCTACAGGTCCTGGAAGACGTTCGTTCAAAAAAGGATGATGTACTGTTCGGAGCCGGAACGGTTCTCGACACCGAAACAACCCGTTTGGCCATTCTCAGTGGAGCACAATTCATCGTTACACCATCCCTGAATACGGAATGTATTACACTGTGTCACCGCTATGACATTCCTGTTATTCCAGGTGCTCTCACCCCCACGGAAGTATTGACCGCTTGGGATTACGGTGCTGAATGTGTCAAGGTATTTCCTGCTTCCAGCGTGGGACCTGAATATATCAAGGCTCTCAAAGGCCCTTTTCCGCAGATAAAATTATGTCCCACGGGTGGAATCAACCTTGACAATTTGCAGGCTTTTCTCAAAGCGGGAGCATCGTGTCTTGGTGTGGGTGGCAAACTGGTTGACTCAAGACTTATCCAGGAGAAAAATTGGCGTGAGCTTACCGCTATCGCGCGTCAATACGTAACGAAACTCACCTGAATAATGCCCGCCTCTTTCCGGGCGGGCATTATGTATCTCTCTCCCAAATACCTATGCGAAGTTTGCGAGCTTCCTCCTCCATATGCCGGATGCGTTCAGCATATCTGAGGTTGGGGGGAAAGAATGATGCACGGGCATACCCATTAGCCACCAGCCATTCGTTTACCATCAATCCATTTACAGAGAGATACGCCCACAGCCTTCCTTCTTTATCACGCTCCCGGACATCAAATTCAAGCTCCCCTCTCCTTCCTTCCACCAATTGACGGTGCACCGCAACGATATCCGGGTGCATTCCTTCTTCATCTACTCCAATGTAGCGGACTATTTCACCATCCTGCAGCTCAACCATGGATCCGTCGATAACACGGCTGACTACCTGAATATGTGGAGATCGCTGCCATATGAATACGGAAAGAAAAAGAAGCAAAAGGAAAGCATATCCCATTTTGCCCCAACCTTGTTTCTTCATTGACACTCACACAACCCGGAAAAGGGGCTCCTCTCCCCGCAATACCTGTACGACATTGCGGGCAGCAATAGTACCCATCTTTATGTTGGCCTCTCGGGTATGCGCGGCTACATGGGGAGTAGCGGTTACGTTGGGCAAGTTCATGAGCGGACTATCGAAGGGAGGTTCTTCGGTGAATACATCAAGTGCAGCTCCCGCGATTCTCTCTTCTTTGAGAAACCTGAACAAAGCTTCCTCGTCAACCAGTTCCCCTCGTGCGGTATTGATGAGATAGGCTTCATTTTTCATCAATGAAAGCATTTTTTGATTGACCATCTTCCTGGTCTCTTGTAACAGGGGAGCGTGCAAGGAAACAAAATCAGCGCGGCTGAAGAGCTCTTCAAGTGAAACCTTTTCATAATCTCCTTCCCCTTCCACCAGGGGATCATAAAAAACAACTTTCATTCCAAAGCCCCGCGCTCTTTGTGCCATGGCCTTGCCGATCCGGCCAAAGCCCACTACACCCAACACCTTTTCTTCCAATTCCACCGCGAACCCCGAGGAACTCCACACTTTTTTCCTGACTTGATCAAGAAAATAGGGAATACGCCTCGCCTGAGCCAACAACAGGGCAAAAGCCATATCGGCAACCGATTCTGAGTTGGTACCAGGGGCATTCGTCACCACAATTTTATATCTACGTGCCGCGTCGAGGTCTACATTATCCACTCCCACGCCATGCTTTGAGACCACTTCAAGATGAGGACAGCGTGAAAATACGGTTTCCCCCACCTTGTCTACCCCTACAATCACAGCACAAGCATTTCCGATGAGCCCGGCCACCACTTCTTCATTTTCAGGTTCAGGATCTTTTTTGAACTTTACGGTACAACCGGCGCGTTCCAAGATCTCACGGGGATCCGGCGCAGCCCGGGAAAAAGAACGAGCCAGGACAACAACCTCATACAATGCTATCAACCTCCCTACTCAAAATGAAACAGAAACAGGCTCTCTTCCCTCCCCCTCAACCTCGAAAAAGGGACGGCGAGCATGGCCGAACATGGAGGCAAAAAGGCTGGCGGGAAATTTCTCAATCGAAGTGTTATATATAAACACGGTGTCATTATAAAATTGGCGGGAATAGGCGATTTTATTTTCAGTATCCTGGAGTTGCTGCTGAAGTTGTGTGAAATTTTCGCTGGCACGCAATACGGGATAGGCTTCTGCCACGGCAAAGAGCTGACGCAATGCTCCGGTAAGCATATTCTCCGCCTGGCCCTTTTGCTCCGGACCCTGCGCCTGGATGGCTTGTTGTCGGGCGCGTGCTACATTTTCAAAAACTTCCTTCTCGTGGGTAGCGTATCCTTTAACCGTTTCTACCAGGTTTGGAATCAGGTCATAACGGCGCCGTAATTGGACATCGACTTGTGCCCAACTGTTATCCACCTTGTTGCGATTGATAATGAGACGGTTATACAAGGAAATGAGTAAAAAAACAACGATGACTATCACTACCAGCACTATCCAGCCCACGGGTATTCCTCCTCT
>PWXL01000129.1 GCA_003561145.1 Candidatus Atribacteria bacterium | reverse complement strand
GCAGGGAAATGGTCATTGGTATTAGGTTTGGCTCTCTTGGTTACCATGGCGGGAAGCGCATTTGCCGGCGATTTCCACATCGGCATGCAGCACCTGCCCAACCTGGGTGAACCAAAAGATATAGAGGAAATCGATATTTCTTTCATCACCTTTTCCCTGCATGTATCAGACTACAGCTGGTATGTGTTTGACGGTTTGCGTGCAAGATTAGCCCGTTATGGAAAGCCCTACAACCTGCACATGTCTGCAGCCGGTGGACACGGAGACCACGAAGGCCTTCTGCAGCTTGCTTCAGAGGCCATTATCCGTGGAACGGATATACTTGTAGTCCATCCCACGCAGCTTTTGCTCAATACATCAATCGTGGAACTCGCTGAGCGCGAACAGATCACTCTCATCTGGTTTAATGTCGGACCCCGCGGTATGCTCGATCCAGAAGAGTTTCCCGCTCTCTCGTATGTGGGATATGAACACTACGAGGGCGGTGAGAGGGTAGGAGCATTTTTAGCTGATTTCCTGGAAGGTGAAAGCCTGATTGGCATACTTCGCCTCTTTACCGGTGATTATGCCGACGAGCGACTCGACGGAGCCCTCGATGTCTTGACGGAAAGGCGTCCTGATATAGACTACATGGAAGAGTATGCGGAAGGGTCCCGCATCAAGGGGAGCGAAATCGCGACTTCCTGGCTTACCGGTTTCCCCGAAATAAAGGCAATATTCGGAGGTAATAGTGCTTCTGCCATGGGAGCAGCATCGGCAGTTGAAGCGGTAGGCATGGAAGATGTTGGAGTGATAGGTTATGGCTGTATCCAGGAAGAGGTGGAAGCCATCCTGGACGGCCGTATCCTGGGTTCTATCCTGCGGGATCCCTGGGATAACGGGGAAATAATCGGTGATATCGTCATTAAATGGTGGGAAGGCCGCGAAGCCGAAATCGAACCGGCTTATGCCACTTTCCAAAAGCTTATTTACAGCCCGGATCTCGTGATAGAATATGTCGATCCTTTGTACTGGCAGCCATGGGTAGACGAATATGGGATGCCTGAAATCACCTGGCCGGAAGAAGAAAAGACTGATGCCGTAGTGCTTGGAGGGTGGCATGATCCTGATCACGTCGCCAATTGCACCTGGCTCGATCAATTCCGCCGTTAACCGATTCAAAGAGTAAAACACGATATAAAAAGGGGTCGCAAGGCCCCTTTTTTAACTATGAGTATACTCCCTTCTTGCGCACAGTTTCCCACATGGCCAGTACATTATCCACTTTCACCCGGTGGTGAATACTGTTGCTCGAAGCGAGAATGTAGCGTCCCCCCGGCATGAGCTGTTCGAGTACCTTTTCCACCTCTTTAACCAGGGCATCCACCGGATAATCGGTGAGAGGCGCGGCACAGTTGACCCCTCCCATTACTGTGAGGTGAGGGTAATTGTTTTTGGCGGCGGCTATGTCCATACCCGCTGCTGCATCAAAGGGATGCAGGGCGTCGATGCCTGTTTCCACGATGTCATCGAGTATCGTATTTATGTTACCGCAGCAATGCTTGAAGCACAGGGCCCCTTGAGCTTTTACGGTTTCCACCACTTTCTTGAGCCCGGGGATTATAAACGTTCGGAAGGCCTGCGGGGACATGAGCGTTGAAGCGGTCGTCCCGTAGTCATCACCCACAATGATAAAATCAGCTCCCATATCCACAGCCCGCTCAGCGATGGCTATATTGTGATCCACTGACATCTGCACGAGAGTGTAAACGAGGTCCGGGTTTTCAATGGTGTCCATGAAAAAGCGCTCCATTCCCCGCAAATAATAGGGGTAGTTCAGAGCGTCATGCAGGTGCATACCTACAAGTTTCTTGCCCTTGAAGCGCTTGAGCAGATAAGACAGCTCCCGGTAGCGGCGCTCATCGTAAGGGTCCGGCGGGCGATATGTCTCAATATCGGAAGGATTGACAAGAGGACCACCGGCCGGTACGGAAACCGTCTCCCCCCCATAATGCCGGATGATACCCCATTCGTTGATGTAGAGACCACGCGCAGCATCGAGCGGTTTTTCCTCGT
The DNA here is from genome assembly GCA_003561145.1 of Candidatus Atribacteria bacterium. Taxonomy (GTDB): domain Bacteria; phylum Atribacterota; class Atribacteria; order Atribacterales; family Atribacteraceae; genus Nitricultor. Next base: position 8,190 of record PWXL01000129.1, on the reverse strand, counting down.
ACAGCTTGGACGGGGTCCCGGTTACCACGATGTCAAGTTCCACTTCTTCGCAAAAAGCGGGATAATCATCTGATCCCACGACTGCCTTGATGACCCTTTTATCTATCAATAACTCGAAGGTCGGCACCCGGTCGGGAATGTCTCCATTCAGGACTGCCAGTGTTCGTTCGTAAGAATTCATGGTCGACTCTCCATTTTCTTTGTATACTACTGGGTCGCTCTATTGGTTTCCTGTGTTCCTGCAGGAACACAGGAAATACCGGGGAGATATATGTCCTTACGCCGGCCGGGCTTCTTCACCGCCGTATTGCAGAAACGCATAAGGAATCCATATAGAGATAAAGAGATTGCCAATGAACATTCCCACAAAAGGTATGAGTTGTAAAAGAAATCCTACCAATACAATGAGGAGGATAGGAAAGAAATTGAATTCACTGAACAGAAAGCGAAAAGAGAACTGGATGGATTTATCGAACGCACTGTTGGTTTGTGCTGAGTGGGGTATACTTAACAGCAAAAGTGCCGCGAGCAACAAGCCCGGTATCAGGTACAGGAAGGTTCCTAGTGAGACGATAACTGAAACTATTACGAGGGTGATGGCTACATTGCCGATTTTTCCGCTCAGCGTTATCCAGCTTTCCTGCAGGCTCACCTTGCGTCCTTCCATGTGGTCTGAGAGCATAATCGTGATCCAGGCCATGGCGAAAAGTGTCACAAGATAGCTTACAACAGCAACGACGAATACCATCCAGTGTAATCCGTATAAAAGTACGTTTCGTGCGGCGATTGCCAGCACAAGACCAACAACGCTTGCGATCAGGGCAGGGATTATGATCACCGGTATTGTACCCAGTAAAGTAAAAGGAGCTTGGAAGGCTTCTGATAAGTTGATCCGACTCATCCTTATTCCCTCCTTCATGTATTCAGAATCTACACCATTGTATCCCATGCTTTCGTGCTCTGGCAACCGAGGATAGTTGAAAAAGATCAAGAAAAAAATTCCACGAAGAGTGAAAACACGTACTCTATGTCTTTTCGCTGGATACCGTGATGAGTAACCAGGCGGAATAAGCCGTCCATGGGGGGGTTGATTTTTATGCCCCGGCTGAAGAGGTATTCCACCAGCTTCGATGGTGAACAACGGTGTTCTTGTAGAGAGAAAAAGACCATGTTAATATCCAGTTGTTCATGCTGTATTTCTATTGCTTCGAACGAGCCTAAAAGGTGTGCCAGGAATTGTGCGTTTTCATGGTCTTCATTGAGCCTATCCACCATTGTGTCCAGCGCTACCAGTCCGGCGGCGGCAAGATATCCGGCCTGGCGCATCCCCCCACCCATAAGTTTCCGCATTTTACGGGCGCGCTCGATAAAGGAAGCATTACCGGCTAACATTGATCCTACCGGGCAGCACAACCCCTTGGACAGGCAAAACATCACCGAATCGGCGCAGCGTGCGATGCGTGGTGTTTCAACACCCAAAGCATGGGCCGCATTGAAAATACGGGCTCCGTCGAGATGCACGGGGATACCTGCCGTATTCGCCGTTCGAGCCATATCCTCCAGAGGAACCAGGGGAATTGCCCGTCCCGCGGAATGTGCATTTTCCAGGGCGAGAAGACCTGTACGCGGATGGTGAATATCTTCTTCACGGATACGTATGCGTATCTGGTCGGGGTCAACCATTCCGTACCGGTCGGGAAGTGTTCTCAGCTGCACGGAACTTATGACGGCTGCGGATCCCACCTCGTGCTGGACAATGTGGTTACTTTCAGGAATGATTACCTCGTCTCCCCGCAATGTATGGGTCAGGATCGCCAACTGGTTGGCGAAGGTCCCCGAGGGCACAAATAGCGCCGATTCTTTTCCCATACGCAAGGCGCTTTCTTTTTCAAGCCTGTTCACGGTGGGGTCGTCACCGTAGACATCATCTCCCACTACTGCCTGACGCATCGCATCAAGCATCGCGTCAGTCGGCACAGTCACCGTATCACTGCGCAGGTCTATGAATGTTTCAGTTCTGCCTGTTTTCTCCTGAGACATGGTTGTGACTCCTCTTCTGAATGTTGTTTTTACTCACTTCCCGGCAGATTACAAGATGAGTTGCAATCCCAACGGTCGTATAACCACCCCTGGTAGAGCCACTGGTCGGGGTGTTCATGAATCCACTGGCTGATGAGATTGTTGCACCGCTCGACTGCTTCTTGGACCTCTTCTTTGCCTCCCTGTTTCACACGAAAAGGGTGATAAAAACGGATAATATGGTGGCCGGGATTGCGTGGATCACGGACAGTGAGGACGGGAAGTATCATGCTTTGCGTTTTCTGTGCGATGCGGAGGGGAGCTTGAGGAGTATTCGCTGGTTTCCCGAGGAAGGGTGCCACACATCCATGCTTTCCGCCGGCCTGGTCTAAGAGAACAGCGAGAATAGCATTCCGCTGCAAAACCTTCAATGCTTCCCGTAAAAAAGTATGCATCCAAATGGTCCGCAATCCGAATCCCTCTCGCAATTGGGTCAATGTCGAGGTAAGCCAGGGATCGTCAAAGCGTGCGGCAATGGCATGTATTTCATATCCCTGTTTCCCCATCCACGCTCCAATCAGTTCCCAGTTTCCCAGGTGAGCTGACAGCAATATTACCCCACTGCCTTCCCGGAGAGCTGTGTCTAAATATTCTTTTCCGTCAATGCGGAAAATATCGCGGGGAAGAGTTCTTCCCCGCGATACAGCCAGGAGTTCGAGTAAGCTGCGTCCCAGGTTTCGGTGGGAAGAACGCAGGATACGGGAAGCATCACTCATACTCACTCCCAAGAGTTGCGCGCAGCGGGTTTGCGCTTTCTGAATCCGCCGGGGAGAGAAGAAATACATCAGCGCCCCCAGGTCCTCACCCATTTTCAGCAGAAAACGCCTTCCAAGCAGGGGCGTAAGGGCACGCAGAAAAGCGATACCATAACGGATACACTTCCCCCTCACATGGCGGAGCACCTTTTTTGCCTTCATACAGCATAGCCCTTCCATGTATTGGTAAGGAAGATTATAGTGGCTCTATTTTTCTCCGCAAGCGCAAGAATTATGCAGATGAGTACAAAAAATACGCGGTTCAGAGAATAAATGAACACGTGCATTAAGAGAAACCTCCGTCTTTCGCTTTTCGGTAATGTATTGGATAGTAAAAAGAATGGTTGAGCAGAAGATGTAACCGGTTATTTCAGTTCCATTTGGCCTGGAAACATCAGGTTATCAAGGATTGTCTGCCACTGAGTGTTTTCACTGTAATTGCCGCTACTGCTACCTTGGTCAGGTTTTCCGAAGATATGTACATAGTATGTGGGGTATATTGATTCATAAGAGCAGACAATCCTTCTCTCTTTTCCCTTTCTTTTTCAAGCAACCGTATGTTTCGAAAAGGGATACGCAAGTCATGGGAGGAAGAGACCGTCCTTTCCATTGACAAGAAGTGTGCCCAGTTCTCCGGATAGTGAGATGAGCGTATCGGCGATTCTTGTATAGTCTTCTCCCCGGGCGATACGGGCCTGACCGTCATGTATCACCAGGGGAATCACATAAGGATTGCGTATGCCGGATGAGGCAATGGTACAGGTGAACAGAAACGCCTCTTTTTCTTCCCGCCGTCTTCCATCGAAAATACAGTTCCCCAGGCTGTATACAATATAGCCGCCTCTGTAACGTTCAATTCCCTGCATGCAATGTGGGTGATGACCAAGGATCAGATCGGCTCCTGCTTCTATGAGGGTACGGGCCCCATACTTTTGTTTTGATGAAGGGCGGGGAGAATATTCGATTCCCCAATGTAGGGATACCACTACAATGTCTACATCTTTTTTCACCTCCTGTATCTGCTCAGCTAACGTGGATGGTGACAGAGTGTTGATAGTCGTCCCCGTCGCTGGTGATGAGTCTTGTCCTGCAGGGAATGACGCAAAAAAAGCCAACCGAACCCCATTTTTTTCCATAATGTAGGGGAGGGTAGCCTCTTCCCTGGTATACCCGGCTCCAAGGGGAACCATCTGGTATAACCGCAACACAGAGATGGTGTCGGCCAGGGCAAGAGAGCCATAATCAAGAGCATGATTGTTGGCAAGCGAGAGAAAGGTAAAACCGGCGAGGGCCAGTTCTCCTGCGAAAAGCGGGTCCCCTCGAAAAAGAACGGGACGGTCTGCCTCTGTTCCCCTGTTGGAAAGCGGAGCTTCCAGGTTGCCGAAAACAATCTCGAAAGAACGTAACAGGGGAGTTATTTCTGAAAAAGGGTAAGAAGGACCATGGATTTCCATGGCCCGGCGTATTCCCCTGTCGGGGAGAATATCTCCACAGGCAGCGAAGGTCATACCGTCACCGGCACGAGCGGGTGTGATCCAAAGAGAAACGAAGGTGAACTGCAGGAGCAAAAAAAATTTCCAAAAACCGTGAAAAACGGATACCTTTTTCATTCTTCTGGATGTGTGTTTATGAATCCTGCCATCAATATTATGCCGGTCAATTCATCACGCACCGCACAAAAAAATGGCCGGTCAACAGTCATAGCAAGGTCCGTGTCTGGGAGGGAGGCCGATTCTGTATCCCGGGTTCCATCAGGGGTATACTGTGTTCCTTCATTGACATCGAGCGCAAAGGTATGCATGACATGTTTGATATATGCATTCGGCGGAGGTTCGGCTATGCCCGAAAAGTCTGCCTCCTTGGACTGAAAAGCTTCCTTCATACCCATTTCAGCGAGATAAGGATCGAGTTCAAGGTTTGATATGAGCTGGAAACGGGGCAGGGTGAGGGAAACCTCTGTTGAAGTGAAGCGGCCCATCCAGTTACTCCAGTTCCCTGCTGTTAATTCTCTTATAAGATCGGTGATGTGACGGTCCTCCTGTGGCAAAAAAATATACATGCTGAAACGTTCTTTCCCATAGGGAAGCGCAATGGCTCGGAAAAGCTCGGTTTCAAGATACTCATACTTCCCTGTACGGCTCATCATGGGAACCGTGGTTTCACTTCCCGTCATCGGGAAGAAGGAGCCGGGAGTTGTGCGTTCAGGATCAAAAACATTGGTCCACGTACCTGAAAAATATACCGCGCTCATGAACAGCAGCAGGGTATCCCGGTCAATGCTTGCCAGTGATTCGGCTATATGCCCGCCCGTGCTTTCCTTCAGCCAGTTGTTGATATCTTGGGTCACGGCAGGATTGTTGAAATCAGCCTCTTTGACAACAGCCCGAAAAGAGTTTTCAGCCTGCTTCACAAATGCACCTTTTGGTGAAATGTCTTTACTGGTCCACAAGGCGAGAACCGTTGTAAAATCGACCAGGGTGTCTGCTTCAACGAGTGCATTCAGAAGGGCGTCAACTCCCTGCTCAAGTTCCGCCCGCTCAATATGAGTGGTCCGTAATACCCTGGCTATGGATTCTTGTGTTGTTTTTTCAGCTCCCATGGAGGCAAGCGAAGCCGAGAGAAATATACCCATGGGGGAGATGAGGAAATTCCCCCCGCTGTTCTCCCGGGCTATGCGCGTCAGAAGATCGAAACCAAAGAGATTGCTCGATCCGACCAGTCTTGCATCAATCCCCCGTTGTGGGGGATATGCCCGTATACCATCGCCGCTCATACATCCAGCACAGAAACCTAATATTGCAATACAAGTAAAAGTAATCAATATGCGAGTCGATAGGAAGTTGCGCACGATGTACTCCGTTTGCGGCTTGCAGCCGCTTGTTTTTTGTTTTCCTCTTGTACTGTATCAGGCCACCCCCCTGGAGAGTTCCCCTCTCCTGCTCAGCATAATACAATACCATAATCAATACACGATTTGACGTCAGTATGAATTTTGTTTATTCTTATCATGTGGAGTAATCCTGTATAAACAGGTATTACATATGAAGCATGAGCGTATTGACAAGGGGAGCATAGATGTTACATGTTATCCAAAAGCATTCAGCCGTACCTATTCATGTCCAGTTGCGAAAAATTATATTGGACATGGTGGTGGAAGGAGACCTGAAGCCGGGAGACCGGTTATACTCGGAGGCTGAATGGTGCCGAAAGTTCAACATCAGCCGCATGACGGTTCGTAAGGTCATAGATGATCTGGCCAGGGAAGGCTTTCTCTACCGGGTGGCGGGAAAAGGAACGTATGTGGCTCAACCGAAGATTGTCGAGAAGTTGGCCTACCTGGTTACTTTCACGGAAGACATGCTGGGCCGTGGAATGCGTCCGTCGTGCCGGTTGCTGGAGCGTACAATTATAAACCCGCAGCCCAAAGTAGCGGAGTATCTCAACCTGCATAAAGATGAAAAGGTTATTCGTGTGAAGAGGTTGTTGTTTGCTGATGAAGAGCCCATATGCTTGCAGGAAGCATTTTTACCCTGGAGGCTTTTTCGGGGTTTTCTGAAAGTATCGGAAGAAGAGATCTTGCACCGTGATATGTGTGATATACTGAATACGTTCATTGCACATCCTGTTTCCTGGGCCAGGCAGACGTTGGAAGCGGTTGCCCTACAGGATGAGGAGGCGGATTTTTTACGCGTTCCGAGAAGAGCACCGGGTTTGTTATGCGAGCGCATCACCTATGATGAAGCTGAAACCCCCATTGAATATATTACCTTCTTATACCGTTCAGACCGCTATAAATTCATGGTGGGCTTGATTACCCCCAACCATCGTAACCGTTCTTTCTGATTATCTTCGACTCACATAGGCCGGAACGCTGAAAGTGTTCTTTCTATTGACACTTGTCATGACTCATTGTAACCTGTATATACAACATGATGGCCTTATACAGGTTGAATGCCGAAACACATGTTGTTCAAAAAAACATGAGGAGGTGATATGCGAGCGTCTATGAATTTTGTAACACTACTTCGTAAAGTACAATAACTTTACAAAGGAGGTTTTGTCATGTGTAAAAAACTGAGTGCGGTTGTTATCCTATCAGTTGTTTTCCTGTTTGCCATGGTTTTCGGAGCATCGGCGAGTGCCATGGACATCGTCTTCTGGCACCACGAAGCACCGGCGCACCGGGTAGCGGCTTTTCAACAGGTGATTGACCTGTTTGAAGAGGAAAACCCGGGTGTGAGGGTGGAACAGGAAGTGGTGATGTGGGATGATGCCTGGGTACGGACACTTTCGGCAATCGAAGCAGATACCTTGCCGGATTTTCAATTTTCCATCCCGGATCTTATGATGACCGTGTACCAGGCAGGTGCGGTAGAGCCGATCACTGACCTCGTGGAAGAGATCGATGAAGCCTACGAGCTGTTCCCTGCCCAGCGGGATATGTATCTCCACGACGGTGAGTATTGGGGACTACCGGTCTTTACCATGGTGATGCTGTGGACCTATCGTCCGAGCTTCCTGGAAGAGTTTCTGGGAACTGCCGAACCTCCGCAAACCTGGGAGGAGGCACTCGAGTACACACAGAAAATTACCGATTTGGGTGAAGATGATGTGTTTGGTATAGGGCTGGGTGGTGCCAAGAACTTGATGACCACCGAGCAAGCCTACATTTTCCTGAACACACTGGGAGCCAAGTTCTTCGACGAAGATGGCAATGTGATCTTTGATAACCCCCTCACCATTGAGGCGGTTGACATGTACAATGAATTTTTCCAGTACAACCCACCCGGTGCGGAAGCCTGGTCCTGGGGCGAAATCGAGCTCAATATTGCTGCTGGTGTCATTGCCCAGTCTCCATATTTTGCCGGAGTTCAGAAACGCTTCCACGAAGAGTTTGATACAGATGATTACGCAGCCGCCCATATACCCCTCCATGATGGGAGAAGGGGAACCATCACCTATCCCAATGAAGTACATATTTACAGTGGGACATTTGAGGATCCGGAACGCTTGGAAGTCGTGAAAGATTTCATCCGCTTCATGATGCGGCCGGAGATCAACTATATTCTCACTGCAGTTCAGGAGCCGGGAGGTTTTTATCCCACCACGGTGGCAGCTTCCCAGGCCGAGGAATATTGGAACGATCCAATTGTAGAACGGTTTGAAAATATTCACCACGTGGCTTTCGAAGCACTGGCTGATTACGCAAACCTTTACGGTTTTGAATATGGGAAGTGGGTGAACCTCGGTATTGGAGACATAACCGGTGCGGATGTGCTCGCTGACGTTATTCACCGTGTCGTCACCGGTGAAATGACTACTGAAGAAGCAGTTGCGTGGGGTCACGCCGAAATGG
>PWXL01000045.1 GCA_003561145.1 Candidatus Atribacteria bacterium | reverse complement strand
TAGGACCTTACAGTCGGCCGACTTTTGTTGCGTCCACTGGCTCCTCCCTATTTGGTTGACCAGTGGGCAAAACTGGATGAGGGAGCCCCAACGCTTGACTCCCCTTACAGGGGCTTCCACACTCCTGGGGCTCCACCGTCCCGCTCCGGTGCATCGGTACTGTCCCCCTTGCGGATTGAGCTGCATGTAGCCCAACACAACACTAAACCCTTAACTGTATTGTAAGTGGAATGACAGGCAGGGGCGGTGAGAAGTAGAAGTATTAAGGCAAAATAACTGCCTTCTGCCTTTGATTCCGTCATCCCGGACCGGATCCGGGATCCAGTGACTTTCCCGCCTTTCCACGACTCCCTCTACTGCCTACTCCCTATTCACTGCTTCTATAAGAGCTTTTTTAGCTTGAGCACAGTCAAAAACTGTGCCATAATTTATTTACACAGTTGCAGGAAAATTTATAATACCTTCACTTCATTGATCATCTGAGATTTGAGGAGTGCGATAAATCGCATATCATCCCGGCTCAATGTAAAACCCGATACGCAGGCGGAGGGATAAAGATGACATCGAGAGAAAGAGTGCTGAACGCAATCCAACATAAGGGAGGCTCTCTCCCCGTTGATTTCGGCGGGCTTCATACTTCTCTCCATGCGAAAGCATATGCGGGAGTTCTTGAGAGCCTCGGCCTGCCCTCGGAAAAGCCTGCAATACAAGACTGGTTTCAAATGATCGTTTTCCCGAAGAGAAAGCTCCTGGAGCACTTTGGCGCGGACTGTCTGCCGGTGTATGCCAACCCGGGCGGGAATTGGAAAATGCAGATAGAAGAGGACGAGAATAATGAATACTATATCAATGAGTGGGGTATACAACTGAGAAAACCGAAGGACGGCTATTTCTTTGACCTCTACGATAATCCGCTCAAACGCGCAGACACACTGGATGATATAAAACGGTATCAGTGGCCGGATCCCGAAGACCCGGCTCGTATTGCAGGACTGCGGGAAAAGGTGCAAAATCTCCGTGAATCTACAGACAAGGCCCTAGTCCTTTTCAATTCGATCGGTGGTTCGCATGAACACTCCTACTTTCTCCGGGGGCTTGATGAACTGCTTATGGATCTCGCGGCCAATCCTGATATAGCCGACTACCTGGCCGCCAAAACGGCGGATTGGGAAGCAGCTTTTTTCACTTTCGTTCTCAAGGAAATTGGTGATTTCATCGATATAGTGCAGGTTGGTGACGACCTGGGCACCACCAGGGGCTTGTTGTTTTCCCGGGAAATGTACCTCAAATATTACAAAAAGCGCGAAAAGAAAATTATCGATGCCATCAAGGGCGCATCACATGCCCATATATATTTTCACTGCTGCGGATCAGTGAGGGAAATCATCCCGGATCTTATCGATATCGGGGTTGAAATATTGAATCCCGTTCAGATTCATACCCATGGAATGGACAGCAAGGGGCTGAAGAGGGATTTCGGTGACGATCTCACTTTCTGGGGCGGCGGGTGTAATCCTGAAGTACTCACTACGGGAACGAAAAAAGAAGTGGAAAATGAAGTGAAGAGAAGAATTGAAGATTTTCATGTAGACGGAGGCTTTGTCTTCGCATCTATCCACAATATCCAGGCCAACGACCCCCCGGAAAACATCATCACTATGTTCGAAACGGCGCGTGCATATCGTTAACTCTTCATTTCCTTTTTGAGTTTACAATAAAAGAAGCCATTCCTTTGAGGAAAGCGTAGAAGTAGGAGACGCGTTCCTCCTTCTTACTTCTTACCGGCCATATGTCAGTACCTCCAGGTCACTAATGAAAGGATTACTCGGGCAAATGATACGGGTTGAACTTGATCAAGGGCTGCTCTCCGGGAGCAAGTCTCCTCAGGAAATTCATACAAAAAGAAAATTACAACGAGAACATCAAAGTCTATCATGGCATGGCCTGAATTCACGATCAAAGACCTTGCCTCTTTTATATCCCTCCTTCATGATCATTCAATTCCCCGGCAGACAGCACCAAATTTAAACCTTACACCTTTTTCTTATGTAAAAACAGCATTACAATCGTCAGCTGCAGCAGGCCTGCGGGTAACCAGAAATACCCCATATATTTCAACACACTGTTGTCGAATTTTAAACCGAAAAAGAGAAAAATGAGGCCTAAGGACATGAATGTTACCGCGCTTATGCTAAAACCCGATCTTTGAAGCTTTGTCATAGGTTTTTCTCCTTTTGATGGTTAGTCAAATCTTTGCCTATCTACATTAAACACCTAAATATTTAAGCAAATCATAAACTAGAAAAGCTGGCCACACGATAGCTTTCAAGAACCCAAGTACACCCATCCAGAAAGTTGTGGCCTGGGAAATAAAATAAACTGCTGCGCCGATAAAGCCTAAACCATAAACTAAAGCACCAAGGGCATCTCCGGAATCACCTTTCATGGTGATTGTTCCTCCTCTACCTTTTATGCTTGCTTTTTATTTCTTCCGATACTTGTCCTCAATGATCTTATATCTGTCATGATGAATATTATCCCACTGTGTTTTCTTATAAACAACGCTTCTCAGTCGTTCATTAATCCATTCCGGATCATATTCTCTAAAGCCCTGCGAGACCGCCCACGACTTCATTTCTTTGTGTTCTGGATGCTTT
>PWXL01000104.1 GCA_003561145.1 Candidatus Atribacteria bacterium | reverse complement strand
AGCCAGTTCCGGTAAAAATCGGTCCAGTAAAAATCGGTCAAAGGTACACGGTCAGGTTCCTGCCGATCCCTCAATGCTGTCAGTATGCGCTTTCGTTTATTTTCTACCGTATCCATTACCCAAGCCTCCTCACAACTCGTATTCTTCTAAATCAAGTTCCACCAGTTTTTCCCGGCGAGGAAGTCCATCATCCGTATCCCACCCAACCATTCGGTAATACAGATCTATAGCGCTTTGTAATTCAGTGGGGTTGATGTGTCTCCCTTGTTGCGGTCCTGAAGCAATGGGTTCGAAAAACCTGTCCGGCAACCAATCTTCATCCCTGGCAATCCCCTCCCGCACATTAAACAAACGCTCATTGGTAATGCGAGCCTCTCCCGCCTGCATAAGAGAGAAGAGGCTGACTTCCCATCCAACGGCAGCTTCTACCATCTGAGGAATAAAAGAAAACGGCAGGTACCGAACCGGAGCCAAAGCAAAGATACATAAACAAAGAGCATCCATAAAACTGAATACTCGGCTGAGATGGTGGTACATCCTCACTTTGCGGGATCCGAGGGTTGGAGAGGGAATTCTTTCCCACAAACCCAGTGCTTTGATTGAATCCAGATAGAGTTGGGGAGCGCTTTCGTCAAAATCGGTATCATGCTCTACACAAAAAGTGTCCGGTCCATGGGGAGCCACTGCGTATCCCAAGCCCACCATCTGCTTCACACGTGGTTCATGGAGAGGTACCTCTTTCCCCTTAACATGGAGGGCAAAGGGTGCGGCATCATTTCCGAAAAGTTCACTCAGGTGGCGTACCCCTCTTGAGAGATCAGCGCCAATCCCTTTACCCGAAAGCATTAATGCCGTGAGTTCACTTATGCCATGTTCATCGTGAAAAGCGATCCTCACTCCATCTAAATCAGATGGTGTCAAAAGCCCTCGCTCTCCACACTCAGCCAAAAAACCCAGCGTCACTCCCCAGGATGTGGTATCAAATCCATGAGCACGGGACATCCGGTGCAGATGACTCACCACATGGGGAGAGGGAATGTCTAAGGCAAAAGAAAAATCAACAATGCTTTCCATGGAAGGAGACCCATACACCGTCTTATTGATGCTGCCACGTATACTTTTCTTACAACGTGCCGGACAATGGAAACACGATATATCTTCTTGTCTGCCGCCTTGCAAAAATGCTTGTGGTGCAAGGTTCTCATCACCTTGCAAAAAGGAGGTGCGGGCATTCCTGACAGAAAACAGGCCATCCTTGTTACAAGGTATCACGGCAGCAGCGATACCTTCTGTAGTTGTAAGCCGGTTTACCGGGTTTTCCAGAAAATGATTTTCAAAATTTTCCATAATGTGTGAAAGTTTTCCAGGATACGCCACCGACACCTTTTTATCCCCCCGCACAGCGATCGCTTTGAGGTTTTTCGATCCCATAACCGCTCCTAAACCCATGCGGTTATTAATAAAACACAGGTCGCAAACGATGGAAGCAAAATGCACCCCCCGTTCACCAGCCGGGCCAATTTGAGCTATACTGAAATCACCGTCGAGATCTGCAAGCAGGGTCCTTTGAGCTTGTGCCGTTTCCATGCCCCACAGGTGTGAAGCGTCCCGAAGAAAGACCTGATCGTCATCGATGACAAGATAACAGGGAGAAACTGCTTTCCCCTTGATAAGGAGCAGGTCGAACCCGGCCTTTTTGAGCCTCGCTCCCCAGGAACCGGTGGCCTGGGATTCTCCAATTCCTCCGGTGAGTGGAGACTTTGCAAGCACTGCGTGCATGTCGCTTCCGGGAGCAGGGCACCCTGTAAGGGGACCGGTAGTAAAAATGAGGATGTTGTCTTGCCCCAGGGGATCTGCACCCACAGGCAATTCACGCAGCAAATAATGAAGGGCCAGGTTCGCACCACCGAAAGTTCTCTGTAAAAGAGAAAAGGAAATACTTTCCCCTTGAATGAGCTGTGCACTCAAATCAATTCGCAGGAGCTTTCCTTGAAAACCTTCCATAGTATCCCTCCACCCTGGCTCATCTTAAGTCAAAGAATGAATTTTCCGATATGAACCTAGCTCGTAGGCAGTTTCATACATCATTACAATATTCTCCAGGGGGATTTCGGTAAGCAGGTGCTGGCTGGGGGAGAGGATGAATCCTCCGCCCGGTGCGAGTGTTCGGAAACGGTGGATGACTTCCCGTCGCACGTCTTCCGGAGTTCCAAAAGGCAACGTTTCCTGGGTATCCATGGATCCGTGAAAAGCAATTTTTTCACCGAACTCTCGTTTGAGCTCTTCGGGAACCATTCCAACCGCTCTGACTTGAACAGGATCAAGCACATCCACCCCTCTTGCAATAAAGTCGGGAATGAGTTCCCGAACTGAACCGCAGGAATGGAGCTGTATCTTGAGTCCGAAGGACTTCGCCAACCCCCATAAGCGTTCCAGGTGTGGAGCGATGAATCGCCGCCATAAGCGGGGATGCATCAAGGGGCAGTTTTGCATACCGTAATCATCTCCCATAAAGAATATAGCCGACATTCCTTTTCCTTTTTCGAACATAATACGCGCCTGCTCATAATAAAAATCGGAAATGTGCGCAAGCAATCGCTTTACCACGAGAGGATTGTCATACATGGCCATCATAAAAGTGTCCATTCCCATCAAGTCCATGGCCCAAAAAGATATGGGAGCCCAGGGACCGCCGTATACAGCATATCCTTCTTCGTGAAAACGCCGGCACTCCAAGGCATAGCGCTCATAATCATAATGCTCTACATTTGCATAGCGATCCCACGGATAGGCGTCGATTTCCTTTTCCGTGCGGGCTTCCTTCAATGGATGCTCAAGGGCATAACCAAAAAAAAGACCTCCTCTTTGCACTCCAAACAAACCATCCCTGCTTCCGTCGGGATACGTTGAAAGTTCCGGCCCTATATAGGGTGCCCATGCCCAGCGATAATCTATATGCAGGCGTTCCAGCAGGACAAGTTGTGCCTGGAAATACCGACGTTCTACCAATGTACCATCGGCACCCATGAATACCTTTGCCTCCTCCTCGTCTTCAGTCTTGATACCAAGGTAATCGATGAGGGCATCCATGACATCATCCACCGCGGAAATGTCAATCGGCACCCGGTCCGGCTCCCGGTGATCAATGGCCCTCATCACTCTCTCACGGGGGATCAGGGTTTCACAGTTCATACGATCACCTCTTTTGTTTTTTACGCAATGCCTCTATTTAAAGGCACCAAAAGTCAACCCGCGAATAAGCTGTTTTTGTGTGATCAATACAAACACCACCGCCGGCACAAGCATTACCACCGACATGGCGCACATCCCCCGCCAATCCATGGTGAATTGCTGGGTGAAATCATACAATCCCACCGGAAAGGTTTTGGAATTGGGAGTTCGGGTGATAACTGAGGCAATCTGAAACTCGTTCCAGGAGGTGAGAAAGGCAAAAATACCGCTTGCTGCCAAGCCTGGAAGGGTAAGAGGCAGATTAATCCTGACAAATGCCTGCCAGCGCGAACACCCGTCTATCTGGGCGGCCTCATCAAGCGTGACAGGGATGTCCTTGAAAAAGCCCTGCATCAACCAGGTGGTAAATGGTATATTCATCGCTGTGTACACGAGAACCATTCCACCGATGCGGTCGATAAGCCCAGCACGTGCGAAAAGGAGAAACAAGGGAAGGCTCACCGATATACCCGGGATGGATCGAGCCATCATCATCCCAATAAAACTCTGGCCCGATGCTGCAAAACGGAATCGAGAAAAACTATACCCGGCAAGAGTTCCGACGGTGAGCGCCAAAGCAGTGCTGAAAAGAGATATAAAGAGTGAGTTTCTCAGGTAACTGTAAAAAGGCACTGATCCCGCTACATGACCGGGTTGAAAAAGGGTAGTGAAAGAGTCCCATACCAGGCGGCTGGGAATCCATACCGGAGGGCGGGCGTTTACCTCTACTTCCGGCCTCATGGAAGTAAGCACAATCCACACCACCGGTAGAAAAAAGATTATCACCAGTACATATACCAGTATATTCAAGAGCTCACGTTTGATCTTTCTCTCCCGCCTGGAGACCCGGCGGATATTCGCAGAGTACATTTCAATAGACCTCCTGCCGGCTCTTTGCTAATTGTTTGAAGAGATAGATAACAAATACAAACGATACCGCTACGGTAATAAATGACATGGCCGTTCCCAAACCGAATCGGTTGTTGGTAATGGCCAACCGGAAGGTGTATGTCCAGATCATTTCCGAGCGGTGAGCCGGACCTCCCCCGGTCATAATTCGTACAAGGTCATACGCCCGGCCCAAGTCCAGGGAGCGGATAACCATGGCAATATAGATGAAAGGACTCATCAGGGGAAAAGTGATAAAGCGGAATTGCTGCCAGCCCGAGGCTCCGTCCACCGCCGCTGCTTCAAACGGTTCACTGGGCAAGCTCACCAGCCCCGCCATGAAGACAATGACCATGAAAGGGGTGCTCATCCAGATTTCTGCTATGAGTATGCTGATAAGATTCGAAGGATAATCTACCAGCCAGGGAATGACCTGGTAACGCCCGGTTATTTCATAAAGGATGTTGTTGACCAGGCCAACCTGGTCATGGAAAAACCACTTGAATTGGAATCCCACCAGGACCGGGGCGAACATCATGGGAGCCATAATTGCGGTACGGACGATTCCCTGGCCACGGTTTACCCGGAACATGAGCTGGGCCATAAAGAGTCCCAGCACAAACTGCACATTCACCGCTACTCCCATAAAAATGACAGTATTGAAAAAAGAACGCCAAAAAACTGAATCCCGAAAGAGCCGCATATAATTATCAAATCCAACAAACTGTGTCTGTGCGGGCCGAAGCAGGTTTAAATTGGTCAAGCTGAGATAGAAGGAATATATCATGGGGATAACGATAATGACTACAACCAGTGCTATGGCGGGAAGTGCCATAATAATAGGTAACCGTCGGTTAAAAAAACTTTCTCTTCCTGCAGGGGTCTTTGCAACAGAGATGCTTTTGGCCTGACTCATGGAAGATAGATCAGTCATATCATGTCTTTCCTCCCTCCATTGTTCTGCTGGCTGGCTGTCTTCTATTCCTACCGGCATTTATTGTAATCGGTTACAATATATCATTGTTATTATGGAGCTGTCAACTCATTATTCAAGGAATATATAGTTTATTATAAGCTGAAAATAACCTTTAATAAATGAATATATAGGACTCTATATAATATTATAGGTATTATCTCGAGCTTCCTTTACATTGGTGCGTGTCAACCCATTTAAAAATCTTACCCAAGGTGGGGTGGACAAAAAATTCTTTTTTACGTTACAATTATTGCAATCGATTACTTTCAATGCAAACAAGGAGGCTTTACTATGAGTAAGGTGGGCATCATCACCTTTTCTGACGGCAGACCCCACGTGCACCAGGAATTACTTCCCATGAACCGCTCCTTTCAGGAACGGTTGGTAAAAAAACTCATGGAGGCCGGTCACGAAGTGTTGGTGGCCGATGAAATCCCCAGCAGTAATCCTCAAGCGGTCCAAGCCGGAAAAAAGATGCAGGAAAACGGCGTAGATTGTACAATTTTCAATTACTCCATTTGGTCCTGGCCCCAATTCACCGTACTGGCAGCCCAGTTCGCTCCCGGTCCCTACCTCTGTCTGTCCAACATTAATCCCGGTTATCCGGGCCTGGTTGGAATGCTTGCCGGTTCCGGAGCTCTTGATAACGTGGGAATTCCTTATCAGCGTGTTTCAGGAGATATTGAAGACGGTTCGATATTCAACAAGGTCAACACTTTTATTACGGCGGCAAGTTGCGTACAATCTCTACGTGGTCAAACCTTCGGATGCTTCGGTGGCCGTCCCATGGGAATGTATACCGCAACTACCGGTACTGAAACCTGGATGGAGGTTTTCGGGGTCGATGTTGAGCATATCGATCAGTGGGAGATTGTCCGTAAAGCAGAATCAATTCCGAAATCCCGTGTGGAAAGTGCTCTGAGCTGGTGTGAAAAGCACGTGGGAAAAATCGCTTATGACGGAAAACAGCTCACTCCAGAAATCCTGAAGCGTCAGATTGCCTCCTATTACGCGGTGAAAGAACTCTGCGGGGAAATGCATCTTGATTTCTGCGGAATCAAGGGACAACCGGAACTTACCAATAACTATTGCACCATGGATGTGGCTGAGGCGTTTATGAATGACCCCTATGACTTCGATGGACCAAAAGAGCCGATAGTGTGCTCAACAGAAGCGGACATGGACGCAGCGCTCACCATGGAGATACTCAAAAAACTCGCCCGTACCCCGGCACTCTTTGCTGATGTACGCCACTGGCACGCTGACTATGCAATCCTCGATCTGTGTAATTCCGGACAGCATGCAACATATTTTGCAGGAGGAAGCTTCGATCCTGCCGAAAATCTCTCTCAAGTCATATTTTACCCGGAAAGCTTCTATTTTCCCGCCGGCGGAGCGGCGGTTCATCATCTTGCACATCCCGGAAAGGTTACACTGGCACGCCTGGGGAGGAAAAACGGTGGGTATTGGATGGCGATCCTCAACGGGGAGTTCGTTCGTTTCGATCACGCAACCAACCAGGAAATCATGGAACGTACCCAGATCGAATGGCCCCACGCTTTCTGCAAACTTGATACTTCCATAGAGCGCTTCATAGACCTCTTTCCCTGCAACCATATACATGCTGTATATGGAAACTATGTAGAGGAGTTGAAGCTGGTGTGTGAAAATCTCGGCATCGGCTGGGAAATGATTTAAGAATCAAAAAAGCCCGTACCAATTATGGTACGGGCTTTTTTGTTGGCTCCCTTACCTAGAAGCTCTTTTCCGCCTCATCCAGGTTTTCTGTGGTAATGACCAGCGGTTCAATAAGAATGATCTTTTCTTCCGGGACCACTCCTTCGCGCATGTAATTCACCAGAATTTCAAACCCGAAGGAAGCCTGCAATCCTGGGAACTGTTCAACACTGGCATCCAGGATACCACGATCTATGGCTTCCAGGGCATCCTCAATGGCATCAAAGCCAACTGTGAGGACTGCATCCAAATCTACAAGGCCGCTTGCTTCCATGGCCTCGATGGCGCCCATAATCATTTCATCATTCGCCCCAAACACAGCGTCAAATTCGGGGATGCTGATGATGATGTCTTCCATCACTGCCATACCATCCACCCTGCTGAAGTATCCGGTACGGGTTTCCACGGTAATGTCAGGGTATTCCTCCATCACCTCGTTGAAGCCCTGGCTGCGCTCAATAGCAGGGCCGGCACCCGGGGGACCGTACAGTTCAACAACCACACCCCTGGGTTCACCGTACTTCTCCACAAGGTAATCTACTACCATGTGCCCCGCATTTCGACCTCCAGCTACATTATCTGCTCCCACGTGAGCCAGTATCTCCACGGGGGCATCCTCAACCAAGCGGCGGTCCACGGTCACCACCGGAATACCGGCATCATTCAAGGCCTCAACCGCCGGGACTACTGCTTCAATTTCGATGGGTACCAGCAGAACACCATCGACTCCGGCGATAATCATGTCCTCGATGATTGCCATCTGACGGTCCACCCGGTCCTCAGCCTCAAGGGAAATAACGTCCACCCCGAGTATTTCAGCCTTTTCCAATACCGCCTGTTCCAGGAAAGCAAACCAGGCAAACGCAAGACTCGGGAAAGACAAGCCAATGGTAAGGTCATCGGCCAACGCGGCCGACCCCATGAGGGGTGTGAGAACCAGAAGCACTGCCAGAAGCATAACAATGAGTTTCTTCATGTTAATCCCTCCCTTTTTTATTTTTCCATCATGAACAATTATATCAAAAACACGCTCTCCTGTTCCACCGCCGAACGAGTTTCACCTCCCTTCCCTTACTGTTCGAGGAAACGCCTCTTCAAGCGGTCCATCAAAAGGGCTGCGATGAGAATTGAGCCCCGAACGATCATCTGCCAGTACGGCTGAACCCCTAAAAGGTTCAAGCCATTGGTCACCGATCCCATGAGCAAGGCCCCGACAAGAGTCCCGTAAACTCCACCCTCTCCTCCGAAGAGGCTGGTTCCACCGATAATGACCGCCCCGATGACATCGAGCTCATAACCACTTCCGGCCAGCATCTCGGCCGAGTTGAGCCGGGAAGTGAGGATAAGACCACTCAACCCGCCTAAAAAGCCCAGGATACAAAAACACTTCACCTTGTGGCTGTCTACCTGTATGCCTGATAAAAGTGCCGCCTCGGGGTTTCCGCCGATGGAGTAGGTGTACCGTCCGAAAACAGTTCTTTTCAAGATCCAGCCTGCAAAGATGACACTTCCTATAAACAGGATCACCGGGAAAGGGATCGCTCCAACCATACCACCCCCGATGTACCGAAATTCCGGGTTCATACCCGAAATGGGCCTTCCCTGTGCGACGAGCAGAGTAGCTCCCCGAAATATACTCATGGTGCCCAGGGTTACGATAAAGGGATGAATATTCCCCTTGGTGGAAACATATCCGTTAAAAAAACCGATGCCGGTGCCCACAAGAAGAGGTATGGTAATGCTTAAAAACAGGCCCCCTCCCCATTTGACCTGTAAAGCAGCAGCAATCATGCCGGTAAAAGCCACGATGGATCCAACGGAAAGGTCAATGAGACCAAGAAGAATAACGAAAGTCATCCCCACCGCTATGACCCCTATGATGGAAACCTGCCTGATCACGTTAATTATGTTCAGGGGGTGGAAAAAGCGAGGTGTTAATATTCCGAAAATAAGACATACCACTAAAAAGACGAGTAATATACCCACACGGTCCCACAAGATAAAGAATGATTGGGTCAAACTTTTTTCTGGTTTCACATTATTGACACTTTTATTCATACTATTTTCTACCTTCCCATGGAAACACCTGATGTTCACTGCTTACATGTTTTCTTCCGGTTACAGGAAATACCCCTACATTCGTTTTGAACACGGGCATTGTTCCACTACACCGGAGAATCACTTCGATCCAGCAACGGCGTGAGCTCCGGTGATGAAACCAACTACCTCCTCGGGGGTAGTCTCGTCTTTTCTCACGGAAGCAACCTTCTTTCCCTGGCGAAGCACATCAATACTGTCACACAACGACCACACGTGCTCAAGGTTATGGCTGATAACTATCATTGATATTTTTTGTTCTGTAGCCAGATTCTTCAGGAGCCGCATGACCTCTCCTGATTCCTCCACACCGAGCGCCGCGGTAGGCTCATCCAGTAACAACAGTTGTCCCTTCCAAAAGGCGGAACGGGCAACAGCCACAGCTTGTCTCTGCCCTCCGGACATCCACCGTACCTGGGAAGTGATCGCCGGGATCTTGACGTGGAGATCTTCAATCGCCTGACGGGCGCGTTTTTGCATCTCGCCAAGACGCATGAGCTTCAAGGGTTTTAACAAGCCACCGACGACCAACTCCCTACCAAGGAAAAAATTGGATGGAACATCCAAATTCTCGGAAAGCGCAAGGTTCTGGTAAACGGTCTCGATACCGTATTTGCGGGCATCCCTGGGAGAACTGAAGTGAACGGGTTCCCCGTTTATAAGCACTTCTCCACCATCGGGAGGATAGACACCGGCGATAATCTTGATCAGCGTTGATTTTCCCGCCCCGTTATCCCCTACGAGACCTTTGATCTCTCCCCGGTGCACCTCCAGGGAAACGTTGTTAAGGGCCTTCACTCCTCCAAAACGCTTGGACACGTTACGAACCTGGAGCACCGGTGTTTGGGTCGCAGTCTCTGTGTCTGTTGAATTCAAACTCGTTCCTCCCTTCTTTTTCTTACCCAGACACTCACCATCCATTTCATTTTGTGTACCATATGCCAGGGAACTATTCCCATGATGGGCAAAAAGTTCCTGTCTACTATATGTGAGCACAACAACCCTGCGTCCACATCCCGCCCCCATATGTTTGCATAATAATGAGCCTTCTTGGGATGAACGTATAGAACAGCCACACAGTTACGTCTATTTCTGTTTCTCTCACCTGCAGTACAGATACATGTTGCATGTATGGCATTATGAAATATTTTGCAAAAAAGGAAGGTCTGCTTAAGCTCCCGGTCCGAAATGCTTCAGTATAACCAAAGTATCACTGGAACTTATATTCTTGATGAGTACCCCTTCCCGGGCTGCAGCTTCCGAAACAAAAATTTCGTCGCTTGTCATCTGCCCGAAACGGATGAGTGCCGGGGATTCAACCGGCACAGGACCCACCTTGCCATGACCTTGGATAACGATAGCCCCGTAAGCGGCGTTGTCTT
>PWXL01000176.1 GCA_003561145.1 Candidatus Atribacteria bacterium | reverse complement strand
TGCCGTGAGTTCTCCCTGGCACACGCACCCTGAGCGGCCGCGGCAGTTGTGCTTCATGTTGAGTATGGCTTCGATGATATCCCCAACAATAGCGGCCCCAGTCGCTTCCCCTCCCGCTCCCGGACCCCGCAGGGTGATGCGGCGTGAAGCGGAACGTATATATATGGCGTTCTCCACCCCGCTCACCCCCGCCAGCGGGTGGTCTGTAGATACCAAAACCGGATGAACCCGTAATTCGAGCTCTTCACCCTCCTTCCTGGCAATGGCAAGGAGTTTTAAAATATATCCGAGCTCCCGGGCATACTCGATATCTTCAGGGATAATACCGGTGATACCTTCACGGTAGATATTCTCTATGTCAACACGGCTATGGAAACACAGTGATGCCAATATAGCAAGCTTGTATGTGGCATCATACCCTTCGACGTCACTTACCGGCACCGGCTCGGCATATCCCCGTTTTTTCGCTTCCAAAAGGGCAGCCTCATATGAAGTACCCTGCTGGGACATCTCACTCAAAATAAAATTTGTGGTACCGTTTACAATGCCTGCCACCTCAAGGATGTCATCTCCGGCCATTTGCTCCTTGAGAACCTGGATGACCGGTATACCGCCACCTACCGCTCCCTCGAAAAAAAGCTCGCTTCCACTCTCGGCTGCAAGAGAGAGGAGCTCTCGACCGCGCTTGGCCACCAGCTCCTTGTTGGGAGTCACGACTGTTTTCCCCGCACGCAATGCCCGGCTTACCACGTCGAAGGCCGGGTCCACCCCCCCGATAGCCTCAACTACGATGTGTATAGAGGGGTCATCGAGCACTGCTGCAGGATCAGAGCCCTTCATCTCCGATGGGAGTGCCAGCTGCCTGTCCCTGCCCCAGTCAATGTCCACCACCTTTGCCACGGTGATGGCAAGGTTCAATTCACGCTCTATATCTTCCTTGCGGTTCCATAAGACCTGTAGTGTTCCTGCACCGACCGTTCCGAATCCGATGACTCCAATGTTGACTTCTTTCATCGGGTACTCCTTCCGTATTAAATATTGATCACTTTGCTCAAAAACATGCGGGTGCGTTCATTCCGTGGTGAATAGAAAACCTCCTGCGGAGTTCCAATCTCCACGATTTTTCCTTCGTCTATAAAGACCACCCTGTCAGCCACCTCACGGGCAAAGCCCATCTCGTGAGTGACCACAACCATGGTCATACCCTCAAGAGCAAGTTCTTTCATAACGTCCAGCACGTCTTTCACCGTTTCAGGGTCAAGTGCCGATGTCGGCTCGTCGAACATCATCACCTTGGGGTTCATGGCAAGGGCCCTCGCGATAGCCACACGCTGTTTCTGGCCGCCTGAGAGCTGCCAGGGTAAAGCAAAAGCTCTCTCACCAAGCCCCACTTTTTCCAGGAATCGCCGGGCTGTGCTTTCCGCTTCCTTCCGGCTCATTTTTTTCACTTTTAAGGGAGCAAGGACAAGGTTGTCAAGGACGTTCATGTGGGGAAAGAGGTTGAAGCTCTGGAAGATCATACCGATAGACTGGCGAACCTGGTTGATGTTGACCGACGAAGCATGTATGTTTACCCCGTCGATGAGTATCTCCCCTTCCTGTATGTTTTCCAAGCCGTTCAAGCAACGAAGAAACGTGCTTTTTCCTGATCCGGAGGCACCGATTATCGCCACAACTTCACCGAAATGGACGCTCAGGCTCACGTCATCGAGTACCAGGTTATTATCGAAAGACTTTTTGAGGTGTTTCACCTCCACTGCCCACTCACTCACTGTAGCGCAACCTCTTTTCCGAAAACTTCACGATTCGGGAGATAGCATATGTCATGATAAAGTAGAACATGGCCACCCCTATCCATATTTCGAAGGACTTAAAGGTACGGGTGATGATGATCTGACCGGTACGGGTGAGTTCGGCAATCGCTATGGTGGATACCAGCGAAGAGTCCTTGAGAAGTGCGATAAACTCGTTTCCCATGGCAGGAAGAATCCGGTTCGTCGCCTGGGGAAGGATGATATGACGCATGGCCTGAACATAGGTGAGACCCAGTGAGCGGGCGGCTTCCATCTGGCCCTTGGCGACAGATTCGATGCCTCCCCGTACGATTTCCCCGATGTAAGCGCCTGAATTGATTCCCATGGCGATGACGCCCGCGATAAAAGGATCGAGATTGAGTCCGATAGCTGGAAGCCCGAAATACACGATAAATATTTGCACTAAGAGCGGCGTCCCGCGAATCAGCTCGATATAGGCACTTGAAATACCCCGCAAAGCCGTGTTCGGCCATACCCGCGACAATCCGGCAATAATACCGATCACCATCCCCAATGCTATCGATAAACCGGTTACCCGTATGGTAACGGTGGCTCCCCAAAAAAGTGATGGGACGGCCCGCCACAGGGCACTGTAGTCAAAGGTCACACGTCTATCCTCCTTTTAACCAACAAAGACATGGGAAAACCCCCGCTTTGTCCCGGGGGTTTTCCCATGTCTTTCACTCTATTACACGATGTCCTTATGAAAAAAGAAAAACAAACAGGTGAGGATCGATTAGTTTCCCATAAACCATTTTTCGTATATTTCGTCATAGGCACTTGATTCCCTGATAGCGGCCAAAGCCTCGTTAATAGCCTCCAACAGATCGAGGTCTCCCTGGCGCATGGT
>PWXL01000024.1 GCA_003561145.1 Candidatus Atribacteria bacterium | reverse complement strand
CTAGAACGCAACTGGCCTAGAACGCAACCCTTGTCAAGACTTACAAGTTTAGTTGAGTATAGGTTTCTCAATCTCTTAAAACCTACACATTCAGCAGGAACTCCCCACATTGGTGGGCTGAGAATAGATTCCTTCTCCTTCTCATAGCGGGATATTGTATCTCTCTGTCGACTGAATTCCTATTCTTCTCTGGCAAAGTTCGGTTTTCCATCGGCCAAACAACTGCCAGTGATAGATGGGCTGACAAAAGTCGTAGATCGAGGTTCGTATCTTCTCTGAAATTGGATATAATATTTTTTGTTTGAGTGTTACAGTTATGCCTTGCCGGAATCTACCGGTCACATGGATAACGGGTCTTTGCTATGTATCTCCCAGGATGAAGGGGAAGAGCAGAAATGCAAGTTTGCCTGCTTTTGCGGTTGACAACGAGAACTTCACTGAACAGGATTTTTCAGGGCGGTTACGTGAAAGATTCATTTTGTGAGTCTATAAGCTGGTAGAGCCCTACCATTGGAGGTGAACCGAAAGTGCTTGAGGTAAAAAACTTAACTGTAGTTGCTGAAGGAAAGACAATTCTCCATGAAATATCTTTTCAGATTTCCGAGGGTGAGACGCATATCCTCATGGGCCCGAATGGCTCGGGAAAGACTACTGTATTGCATGCAATCATGGGTACGGGTAATGTTGCAATCCAGTCTGGTCAAATTATTTTCGAAGGTGAAGATGTCACAGCCTTGCCCGCCTATGAGCGAGCGCGTCGCGGAATCGGTGTGGCTTCACAACGACCGCCATCTATTCCGGAATTAACACTCCGTTCGCTGGTCGAACTGGTTCAACAGTCTAACAATGGTGTACAGAGAATTGATGAACTGGTCGAGATAATGAATTGTGGATACTTGATGGATAGAAATTTCAATGTCAATTTCTCCGGGGGAGAATCAAAGCGGGCAGAGTTCCTTCAGTTGCTTATCCAAAATCCCAAACTGGCGCTGATTGATGAACCGGAATCAGGGGTTGACCTCGATAACATCGGGGTCATCGGGAGAGCATTACATCAATTGTTGAAAGAAGAGAAAGTATTAGATCGGCACAAGTCCGGACTGATTATCACACATACCGGGCATATACTTGATTACCTCAATGCCGATCGTGGTTATGTCTTGATAAGTGGGCAGCTGGTTTGCAGCGGAAACCCGCGCGATCTTTTTGAAGAAGTCGAAAAGCATGGCTATGAGGGGTGTGTGCAATGTCTCAAGTGTCAGTAAAAACAAGACAGGCGGACCTTAAAAAGCTGGCTTTGGCGGCACGAGACAAGCAAGCCGCTTATGGACCGGATCTGGATCTTGAAACATTTGGGGTCGGTACTTCCCAGGGGGATAGGGTTGAAGCTCTGACAGATCTACCAGACAGACTGCGAGAAGTTTCTTTACTGGCAGGTTTCCAAACAGGCGAGGAAAAGAGATCAGCATCCTATTTCCAACAGGGTGAGGATATCCTCTATGACCGGGTGAAAGAGATCTACCGTGGCAAGGTCGAGGTCATGCAAATCGAAACGGCGTTTGAGCGTTATGACTGGCTTTGGGATTACTGGTGGCGGACGGTGGATGTCGATGCCGATAAGTATACTGCCTGGACTGCACTCTATCAAAAGGGTGGATATTTTATGAGGATCCTTCGCGGTCAGCAGGTAGAGCTTCCGATTCAGGCATGCTTGTTGATGTCAGAGGCGGATACCAGCCAGCGGGTTCACAATATTGTGATTGCCGAAGAAGACTCGAAAGCTGAAATCATCAGCGGGTGCAGTACTGCTCAAAAAGTAAGCAGTGGCTTACATCTTGGAGTTTCAGAATTCTACATTCGTAAAGGTGCCGAGCTTTCCTTTACGATGGTTCATAACTGGGGTGAAGGATTTCATGTCCGGCCGAGAACAGGTATATATATAGGGGAGAATGGTTCATTTATCAGTAATTACATCGTTCTCCGACCACTGGCTTCCCTGCAGACCAACCCGCGGGCAGTGCTTCATGGACCGGGATCTCGGGTCCGTTTCAATAGCATTATTCACGGACGGGAGAAATCCATCTTGGATGTCGGCTCTGTTATTGAGCTCCAGGCAGAGGGCAGCAGGGGCGAATCTATTTCAAGAGCCGCAGTGAGTGACGAGGCTGAAGTAACCATGCGTGGTTTATTGAAAGCAGATACAGACAAGACACGGGGCCATTTATCCTGTAGCGGGCTCCTGCTATCCCGAAATGCTTTGGTAGATGCCCTTCCGCAATTGGCTGTATCCGGCGCGCCCGAGGCTGATTTGGCACACGAGGCATCCATTGGACCGGTTGACGAGGAAGCTGTTCAATACCTTATGAGTCGTGGCTTGGTACGTGAAGAGGCTGAATCGGCAATCATCCAGGGGTTTATGAGAGTTGGGATCGAAGGCCTGCCTGAGGTGCTTGATCAAATGGTGAAGGACCTGGCTCAACAGATTACCGAAAGCGGCAGAGGTTAAATCGAAAGGTTGGTCTTGCTTTTTCCGTGTATTTGATGATCCTATTCATTTACTGATGTTGGGTTACTACGTTTGATGGACCGTATCTTCACCGTAAATGGTGACAATACCCAGGTACCCATCAACTGTAACGCGAGTTCCGGTACGAATCGACTCTGTAGCG
>PWXL01000058.1 GCA_003561145.1 Candidatus Atribacteria bacterium | reverse complement strand
CTTGCAGACACCCGTAAAGAGTTTGCTTCCGTACTCGGTGAAGCAGCGGCAGAGGGAGGAAAGGTTTTGATCCCTTCTTTCGTGGTGGACCGTGCACAGCGGGTATTGTACGAGCTTTCACTGCTGCGGTCCAATGCGGGACCGGATTTGCCGGTATTTTTCGATAGTCCGATGGGCAAGCGTTCCACTGAAATTTATGAAAAATACCGCACCGTATTTGCGGGTGAATTCCAGAAAATCACCCTCTCGGGGAAAAATCCTTTTGATTTTCCGGGGCTTACCTTTGTATCCTCACCCCAGGAATCACGCGATCTTAACGATATGAAGCGGGCGATTATTATCGCTGGAAGCGGCATGTGTAATGGTGGCCGTATCCTTCACCACCTCAAGCACTCCCTGTGGAAGGATTCTACCCGGCTGGTTTTTGTAGGTTACCAGGCGAGGGGAACACTTGGCAGGCGGCTGGTCCAGGGGGCTTCATCGGTGCGGGTCTTGGGAGAAGAAGTAGTTGTTCGGGCGAAATGTGCAACAATAAACGGGTTTTCCTCACATGCCGGCCGGTCGGATCTTCTCCGCTGGTCGGAACAGTTCAAGAACAATCCCCTTTTTGTCGTGGTACACGGTGAAGAAGAAAGCGCTCTTGCCTTGGCATCGGCGTTGGAATTAGCGGGAAAAAAGGCATTGGTTCCCCATCAGGGTGGTGTGTTGGATACGAGCAGGAAGGCATTAGCCGAGGAGAAGGAGATTCCTTTCCCCCGCCTCAGCGTGCTCAGGGAGATTGAAGGAGCAGTGCGTTCTTTGCAGGAGGGGATTCCTGTCAAAGAAGGCTCACCTCGTTATGGGTTGTTACATTCAGCGCTCCTCCTATTGCAGGAGGCCAGGCGGAGTGATGAACCTTGAGGGATGTATCGCTTTTCATGGCTCGGATTTTTTTCGCCCGACTCACGGTAGTGAGAGTGGGTGCGTCAGAAAGCCCGCCCGATAAACTCACGCAGAATTGAATTGGAGGGAACAGAAGCCGGGTTGAGGGGCATAAAGTGGCTGAGGAAGGCATATAACCTGTACGATTCGAGATAGGCAGGGTTTTCAGGGGTAATTCCCCGCAAGAGAGGTTCAGCGTACTGGCGCAGGATGGAAAGCTCGAAAATAAGTGCGGAATTGAAGAAGACATCAGCCTCCTCCTGGAATGGAAATATATATTTTTCTTCTCCTTCCCGCACATGAGGCCACATGTGAAAAACTTCTTCTGCGTCCCGGCCCCGAAACTGGCTGTCTCTCACCATACGCCGGATAAGCCGGCTGTCGGTGGTTGAGATGCGGTTATGGTCATCGATGCTGATTTGTGTGACCGAGCTTACATAGATGTTGAACTTGTGCTCCCTGGAAATCTCCTTACTCATCATAGGATTGAGAGCATGGAGGCCTTCAATTACCACAATTCCCTCCCGTGAAAGCCGTACTTTCTTTCCTCGAAACTCACGCTTACCGTTCACGAAATTAAAATGGGGTAGTTCCACCTCTTTCCCCTCGACAAGTGTATGCATCTGTTCCTCAAAAAGCTCGAGGTCTACCGCCTCCGGTTTTTCAAACTCTTTATAATTTTCTTCCCCAAGATCCTTCCTTTCCCGAAAATAGTCATCCAGGGAAATGGTAACCGGCTTCCAACCGTTAGCCCGTAGTTGGGTGAGCAGCCGGCGTGCGAAGGTAGTTTTCCCCGATGAGGAGGGACCTGCAATCATTGCCATCCGCACCGCGCCTCTTTTTTGGCTGATCTGGTCGGCGATTTGCGCAATCTTTTTTTCATGAAAGGCTTCGGCTACTTCGACGATTTCCTGCCCTTTCAAGTGGGCAATGGCCTGGTTGAGGTCACCTACATTCTTGATTTCCAGGATGCTTGCCCACTGGAAGGCTTCTTTGAACGCTTCATAGAGTTTTGGCCGGAAGGTAAAAGGTGGGAGAGTGTCCGGTTCGGTGACACGGGGAACCTGCACAATGAAACCGGGGGGGACCATGGCCAGACCGAATGTCTTTACGCAGCCGGTGGAGGGCACCAGCGGACCGTAAAAATAATCGTAGTAATTGTCCAGGGCATACAGGGAAACAGCCGGAGTACGCCAGTAGCGGAACAGCCTTACCAGGTCTTCCCGGCCCTGGCGGCTGAAAATGCTGATGGCCTTTTCCCAGTTGGTTATTTCCCGTCGAAAGCTGAGGTTTTCTTGTATTATGTGTTGCATGGCTTCCTTCAGTTTTGTTGCTTCGTTGGAGGTGACACCGTCCTTCCCTTCCACCTCGCAGTAGATACCGTTGCTGATTGAGTAATACACTTTGAGCCGGCAATCGGGAAATATTTTACTGACTGCGTAACTCAAAAGAAAAAAGAGACTGCGTGTATAGGTGCGCTGTCCTTCCGGATGGATGAAGTCAAAAAAATGTACGTGTGAATCACGCTCTACTGCGGTATGGAGATCAACCATTTCGCCCTCAAGCAGCGCCACTAATGGTTCTCTCTGTTTTTGTGTCAGAGCGCGGGATGCGATCTCCGTAAGCGGAGTACCCGATGGCACGCTGATTTTCTTTCCGGCTACTTCAACTGAAACAGGGGGCGGAGTTTTCTTGTGTTTTCTCGTCATGAAAATATTGTAACGCAGACAGAAGATAAGGAAAAGGGTTGGGG
>PWXL01000028.1 GCA_003561145.1 Candidatus Atribacteria bacterium | reverse complement strand
TGCTTTGCCAGCTGCAGGGGATAGAAGGCTATGAAAGTCAGTCCTATCGATACATCGAAGAATATTCAGCCAAGCTTAAACAAACGGCTGTGTTACAGGCGGTGATGCGGGTCCTGTCGGAAGTGGAGAGCGTTGTGCTCAAGATCCTGGATATTGCAGAGCAGATGGAGGCCGATCAGGAAGCCTTGGTATAGGGCTATTTTTATGTACGAAAGGCGGTGATAGATGGGGCTCAAACGTTGAAACCGTTTCAAGGGCGTCCAGATTAATGGGACGCCCTAAATTTATTCTTGGGAGGGATTTTTATGAACGCATTGATGCTGGTAAACACAGATGGAATGAGCCACAAGGAGTGGCTTGAGTGGCGCAGACAGGGTATCGGCGGTAGTGATGCATCGGTCATTTGCGGGCTGAATAAGTGGAAAAGCCCGCTGGAGCTCTGGTTGGAGAAGATTGGCCAGCAGGAATCGAAAGAGACTGGAGAGGCTGCCTACTGGGGTACTGTCATGGAGCCGATTATAAGGCAAGAATTCACCCAAAGGACTGGCCTTGATGCAGAACCTGTTCAGTCAATTCTCCAGCACCCAGAGCACTCGTTTATGCAGGCTAATCTGGATGGCTTGATACAAGATCCTATCCATGGCCAAGGCATTTTCGAGGCAAAAACGGTCAATGCTTTCCTGGCTCCGCAGTGGGAAGAGGGTGTGCCCGAACTCTATGAGGTTCAGGTTCAACACTATTTGGCGGTAACGGGCTTAAAGTTCGCCTATGTCGCAGTGCTTATCGGTGGGAACAATTTTAAATATTTCCATATACCCAGGAATGACGAAGTAATCAGCTTGCTCGTCCAGTTGGAAGAGAACTTCTGGGTAAATCATGTGCAAGCTAATATTCCGCCCGAAATAGACGGTTCTGCTTCAAGCGGGGAGCTCTTGAAGCGCCTTTATCCCAACGGCAAGGCTAATTCCTGCATTGAGCTCCCAGAATTCGCACTGGAACTAATAAACCAATATGAAGAGGCTAAGACTGATGAAGCTGAGGCTCTTGAACGGAAAGAATATGCAGCCAATAAATTAAAAGAGCTCCTGGGCGAGAACGAGAATGGCATAATAAACGGAAGGAGTGTTGCCTGGAAAAGTGTAAACAGCGAGAGATTTAATTCCAAGAGCTTCAAGGAAGATCATCCGGACCTGCACCAGCAGTATGTATCTGTGTCCAGTTACCGGCGTTTTAGCGTGAAGTAAGTCCTAAATCCAAACCGAAAGGAGTGCGAACGGCGGGTCGGCCAATATAGGCTGGCCCGCCAATTTTTATGTCTAATTTGCAGAGCAAGTTGGAAGAGAAGGTAAAGGAAATTAACGGTGGTAACGGAGAGTCGCTTGAGGGTTATAAGAAGCAGGAGTTAGTTCCACCAGGTGACGGTAGTGACGGTAAAATTCAACCTGTAAACGTCGTGCCCGAGTTTGCCGTAACCCTGCAGGAAGCGGAACAGAGAATCCAGCTGCTTCAGGAGTTTGTTAGGCGATATATGGTCTCAGGTCAGGACTTCGGGATTATTCCGGGCTGCCAGAAACCTTCCCTGTTTAAGAGTGGCGCCGAAAAACTTTGTGATGTCTACGGCTTTAGCAAGCACATAGAAATCACAAATCGCACTGAAGATTGGGATAAGGGTGTCTTTGCCTATGAAGCAAAAGCGACGATCATCAGCAAACGCACTGGCCATGTTGAGGCCCAAGGCATCGGCGCTGCCAATAGCCTGGAACGCAAATACGCTAAGCAAGATGGCTTCACCGTTCAAAATACAATTATCAAAATGGCGAAGAAGCGGGCCCTGATCGATGCGGTCCTCAGCGCCACCCGCAGCAGTGGCATCTTTAGCCAGGACTTGGAAGATCTAAAAGCTGAATCGCAAGAGCAGCGGCCCAATCCGACTCATACGGTTAGCACACAACCAGTTCCTGCGCCAAAGAGACCACTACAAGACAGCAACGAAAAAGCTACAGGGGAACAGCTACAGCGTATTTACACCTTGGCTAAACAGCTGTCTTTGTCTCCGCAGAAAGCTAAGACGATGATGAAGATTCAATACAGAAAAGAAGATAGCCGGGAATTGACCAGGGAGCAAGCCGCCGACTTTATTGAGAAGCTGAAAACGTTGCAGGACAGCATTTAGTAGGCAGCAATAAGCATGGGAGAGCTCCACGAGGGGCTCTCCCCCATCATTCTATAAGGGGGAGAAAAGCAATGCGTGACTTTGAAAAGTTAAGCCTTCAAGAGCTACTGGCCATGGCGATGGGGACAGGCCCGGAAACTGAGGTTGTGAAAGAGCTATCCTTGAAGTATTCCACCGCGAAGGACCTTTACCACGCTCCAGTAGAGGAGTTACAACAGATCAGAGGGATCGGGGGCCGGAGGGCAATGCTGCTCAAGACTGTCCTGGAGCTGGGACTCAGGCTTGCAACTCAACAACGAGAAAATGGTGCGGGAATAACCTGTCCCAATGACGCACTGACCCTGCTGCAGCCGCGGATGCAGCTGCTGGACCGGGAACACTTTGTCGTCGTCTCCTTAACCACGAAAAACCGGGTGATTGCGATGGAGACCGTGTCCATCGGATCCCTAAACAGCTCGCTTGTGCATCCCCGGGAGATCTTCAAAAATGCCATCAGGCTGAGCGCTGCCGCGATCATCTTG
>PWXL01000067.1 GCA_003561145.1 Candidatus Atribacteria bacterium | reverse complement strand
GATATTGACGGTGAAAAGATCAAATCCCTGCAACGAGGAATCATTCCCATTTACGAACCTGGTCTCTCCGCCTATTTCGAAAAGAATGTGCGGGAAGGACGCCTGACATTCTCCAACTCTCCACGGGAGACACTGCAAAAGAGCGATGTCGTTATGATCGCGGTCGGTACCCCCTCGAGAGATGATGGGTGCTGTGACCTGCGGGCTCTCTATGCGGCGGCTGAAACAATCGGATCATGCGGGGAGGATGGTAAAGTTGTGGTGGTAAAAAGCACTGTTCCTGTAGGTACCAACCGCAAGGTGCAAAATATCATCAGGGAGCAGTACAATCTCACGCAAACACATGTCGCATCGAACCCCGAATTTCTCCGCGAAGGAAAAGCTGTCTATGACTTCTTCCATCCGGATAAAGTCGTGGTAGGAACAGACTCACCATGCGCGCGCGAAATAATGGAAGAAGTATTCCGCCCCCTCTATCTTATCGATACTCCCTTTATCTTTTGCTCGTTTGAAACTGCCGAACTCATAAAATACGCGAACAACGCCTTTTTAGCCACCAAGATCACCTTCATCAACCAGGTGGCGAACCTCGCTGACGCGGTGGGAGCCGATGTCCATACCATAGCCAAAGCAATGGGCATGGACGGCAGAATCAGTCCCAAGTTCCTCCACCCCGGTCCCGGCTTCGGCGGAAGCTGTTTTCCCAAGGATGTGCGAGCCTTGGTACATACCGGGGAAGAATACAACGTAGATATGAGCCTTATACGTGAGGTACTCTCGGCGAATCGTGCTCAATCCACCCTCATGGTTACAAAACTTGAACGTTTGTTGGGGAGTCTCAACGGAAAAACCATCTGTGCCCTGGGTCTCGCTTTCAAGGCCGAAACCGATGATGTGCGCGAATCCCCGGCTATCGCCATAATACAGCATCTACTCGACCGCGGTGTCTGTGTCCGCGCCCATGACCCCCAGGCTATAGATAACGCCCGAAAGGTCCTGGGGGAACGGGTAAGCTACCATCACGATATATACCGGGCGATGGAGGGTGTAGATGCTCTCCTCATCCTCACCGAATGGAATAGCTACCGGGTATTGAATGTAAACCGGGTAAAAGAAATGATGCGAGGCACCGTCATCCTCGATACAAGGAACGTCCTCGATCCCGATGCCGTTTACGCAGCCGGTCTCAACTACGAGGGAGTGGGGAGAAGGCCGAGGGGCAGTGAGGAGCCATATAAAGTGTGAATGCTGAAGTATGAAGTCTGAAGGATCTTCCACGAATCCCGACTCATTGCCTTTTTTGTCACTGCGAGAATTCACCTCAATCCCGTCACTGCGAGGAGGCGCTGTGTACCGACGAAGCAGTCTATGCTTGTGCCATTGCGAAAAGCATAGATTGCCACACTTCACCTGTCAGCTCGGGAACTATAAAGTAGGAAGTAGGAAGTCGGAAGTATGAATGTAAAGGCGGAAAAGCGGGGAAGGCTTTTCATTTATGATGTATGATTGCTGATTTTTGATGTGAAGTTCTGAGAAGGAAAGCCGTGAGAAGTAAGAACACTTAATCCTGAATACTGCCCCTGTATCTGGATCCCGGATCAGATCCGGGGTGACGGGCGCAGGTTAAGAGAGTGAAGAATATGAGGAAAAATGGCTTGGCCGTCTCGGCCTTTCCCCTTCTCCTACATTCCAACGATTCAGGGGCCTGTTTTTCGGGCAAAAGAAAGCTACTCATAATGGTAACGGCAAGAGATGATGACCAAATCGTCATTGTCCAGTACATACACCAAACGGTTGGTCTGATCGATTCGCCGTGACCAGAATCCGCTGAGGCTTTCCCGCAATGCTTCGGGTTTCCCTATCCCTTCGAAGGGGTGACGCAAAGCATCTCTGATGAGGGTATTGATTCGCTTGATGGTCTTTCGGTCCTGTCGATTCCACCAGAGATAATCCTCCCAGGCATCCCTCGTCCACACCAGCCGTTCAGGCATCAATCAGATCGTTCGCCATTATTTCACCCTGGCGGTACTGCTCTATAGAGCGACCCAGGTGGGCAACATTGGCAGGAGTTTTCAACAAATGAACAGTCTCTAACAGGCTATCGAAAGTTTCCTGGGACATTATCACCGCGTTTGAGGCATCTCTTCGGGTAATTACTGTAAAGTCCGCATTTTCTATTACCTTATCAATCACTTGTTTGAGATTATTACGCGCTTTCGAAAAGGTCACAATATGCATAATGACACACCTGTCTTCTTTTTTGTACAAGTATACTCTCTCTATACGTTCAATGCAAGAAATTGCAGTCACTCACCTAAAATCTTACCCAATACCACCCGGTTCACTCATTTGATATTCTTACCCAAGGGGATGAGTGATGACCATGGGTCACGTTGAAAGGGGTCACATCTTGCAGTATCAGTTTTTCCCTTGAGATAGGAAAAGCGGGGGAATAAGGCATCTCATTTAAGATGTATGATTGCTGATTTCTGATCTGAAAAATGAAGAAAAGGGAACCATTGTAAAGGCTGGGAAAGGGTTTAAACCAGTGAGAAGTGAGAGGCCAGGTAAGAGGTGGAAAGGCTTTTCAAATCTGCAATCATAAATCTGACTTCAGCAATGCTCTGTGTTATTCCCGAATGCCGTGATCGGGAACCAAGCGGCTTTTTTATTTAGAAGCAATTAGCCTGGTTTACATTCT
>PWXL01000065.1 GCA_003561145.1 Candidatus Atribacteria bacterium | reverse complement strand
GTTTGCAAGAGTACCATTTGCTCGAACGGTCACTGTATGATTTTTTTGAAATTGATTGAGTGCACGACATTACAGCAGTAATGGAAAAGCCGGGTAACCAGCATGTGATGTTTGATGCATATTTCATTCAAAAAGCTCACTCACCGATTCCCGGTAGTGAATTCGTTTTACCGTTTCGGCAAAGAGGGGGGCTGTGCTGACAATGCGTATACGATCGCTGGCCTGCGCAATGGGGTTCTCAATAGTATCGGTTGCCAGCAGTAACTCGATGGGACTTTCTGTCAATGCCTTGAGTCCCTCGGCATTCAGGAGCAAATGGGAAACACAGGCCATAATTCGCCGTGCGCCTGCTTTTTTCAGCGCATGGGCCATATCGGTCAGGGTGCCGCACGAAAGGGTAAAGTCATCGGCGATAACAGCATCCCGGTTTCGGACGTCGCCGATTATGGTAGTGATTTCGGCTTTTTCGTCATGGTTACAGCGGATTTTATCGCCGATAGCTACTGTCGCATTGAGCCGGGCGGCGTATTTTCTAATTTGTTTGGCGTACCCTGCATCAGGGGAAACAGCCACGATATCTTTGAGCTGCATTGCATCAATAGCGTTACACAGTATCTGCTGGGCATACAAGTGGTCAACGGACACCTTGAAAAAACCTTGAATTTGGGGGCTGTGCAGATCCATGGTTACCATGCGGTCCACACCGGCAGCTTCGATAGTGTCAGCGCACACCCGCGCCCTGATGGAAACCCGCGGCTCATCTTTTTTATCACCCTTGGCATATCCAAAATAGGGCATCACCAAGGTTACCGAGTTGGCGTTCGCTCTTTTGAAGGCATCAATCCAGAACACAATTTCCATAAACTCATCGTTGGGCTTGAGAGCTACAGACTGAACTAGGTAGATATCTTTGTCCCTGACCGTTTCCAGAACCCTGACAAAGATATTACCCTCGGAAAACACGATTGTTTCCGAACGGCCGGGGACAGTATCGAGATATTCACACATCCTGGATACAAAAGCTTTTCCGGTACTGCCGGCGAAAATTTTAATAGTCTCTTCCCGTCGCATAACTCTCCCTCCCCCGCATGTATTGAAAGTATGATGTGCGTATTACTGTTTGTGTATTAAAAATGGAGTTGATATCTCCATTTCGAAGGTTCACACCCTCCATACCTACAATAGCGAGAATCATCAGCCCGTCAATATGTTTATTCCAATATATAACCCATTTTCTTTCTCAAACGCATCCCTGAAGAGCAATCAACAGTACATAAAGCAGTAATGGAAACCGGGAAAGGAACCGGCGTTCCTGTATTGTACACTGTGTTAGTATGGATATAAGAATCGTACACATAATTTTTTCTACAGGAAAGGAGGCCGGTTGCTCGACCCCTTGTACGTTCACCATTCCCACACAACCAGCAAAGGAGTGTTTTTTAATGAAAAAATTAGCGTTGATTCTTCTGTTTTCTGTGTTCATGGTGATGGCACTCACCGGCACGTCAATTGGCCAAGATCAATGGCAAGATATTTCTACTTTGGGTCTCAGCTTCGCTCTTCCCGCGGATTGGGAAATGCTTGATGAGGAATTAGGTATGACTGAAAAGGAAGAGGTTTGGTTCAAAGGTGAAGAGGTGCAACCAAATTACGCCATGATCCTGCTCCGAGGAGAAGCGGTTGCCATGTACCTTGAAGGCATTGTTGAAGAAACCCCCGAAGAATTCAAAGACTATCTATTCGCCGACGAAACGATAGAATTTCTCGGCCATGAGGCCCGTTCGGTCTTTCTCTTCAACCCCTTTGAAGAAGCGTATTTTCGCATGATAGCCGTCAAGAATCTCGCCGAGACGAACGAAGATATTTTATTGTATATCTTTGCTCTCGAGCCCCTCTATGAGGAATTTCAGCCGGTTCTTGAAAAAATCCTGGCTTCATTCTCTCTCCAAAACTGAGAGAGGCTTTCCCTCCCTGCCGGGTGAAAAATGGTACCCGGCAGGTATTTTTGAACAAGCATTTTACAATACGCTCCAACGTTATTTACAAAGGAATATGCCTTGGCAACCCAGCGTATCGTGATTACCGGCCGCCCCGGTACAGGAAAAACCACTCTCGTTAAGCGGCTCCTGGCCTATCTTCCCCGGGCGGATGGTTTTATTACCGAAGAAATTCGTGATGGGAAAATGAGGATTGGATTCAAAATAATCGCCCTCAACGGTGAAGAAGGATTGTTAGCCCGCAAAGGTTTTCCTTCGTCCTGCCGGTTGGGAAGCTACGGGGTCAACATAAACGATCTGGAGAAAGTTGGAGTGAAAGCGCTGAAAAGAGCGCTGGCTCAGAAAGTAACAGTGGTCATTGATGAAATTGGGAAAATGGAGCTCTTTTCAAGGAAATTTCGGGAAACAGTACGCATAGTCCTGGAGAGTGACCAAGACACGATAGCGGTTGTTCAGATGTCTCCTCTCCCCTTTCTGAGAGACATCCTGGCTAAACCAGGTCTTTGTGTGTATGAAGTGACACGTGAAAACCGGGAACAGTTGTTTAGCAGCATCCGGGAAAAGCTCAAACAACCGGGACAGTTTGAAAACAGGTAAGGTTCTCTACAAAACCCCGTAATGATGTACCGCCTTATACAGTGTGACGATATTCTCCATGGGAGTGATGGGCTGAATATTGTGACAGGGAGCAACAATATACCCGGTACC
>PWXL01000079.1 GCA_003561145.1 Candidatus Atribacteria bacterium | reverse complement strand
TCCCCATGAAATACGGTGTGGACCAGTGTATCGGGGACACCTTGGGACCCGGCGGGGTATTCCGGGCTTTACGCACCGTGCCAGTGATTCTGGACATAGCACGGGATGTAGAAGAATTCTGTCCGGAGGCGTACATACTCAATTATACCAATCCCATGCCCATGATCTGTTGGGCACTGGAGGAAGCTACGACTGTCAAGTATGTGGGTTTATGTCACAGTGTACAAGGGACCGCCCGGCAACTGGCAGAGGCGATCAATATTCCCTATGAAGAGGTTTCCTACTGGGTGGCGGGTATCAACCACCAAGCGTGGTTCCTGGAGTTTCAATGGAAAGGTAAGGATGTGTATTCCCTTTTAAGAGAAAAGGTGGATGATCCAAATATATACAGCAAAGATACGACCCGGATAGAGATGTTCAAGCACCTGGGGTATTACGTCACCGAATCAAGCGGGCACAATTCAGAGTACAATCCCTGGTTCCGCAAGAGGAAGGATTTACTGGCAAAGTATACGCCGGGTGGTGGGTGGAACGGAGAAAGCGGATATGTCTTGAAATTGTATGGAACCGACCGGGAAGATTATGAAAAAACATTGGAAAAAATCGCTTCCGGGGGAGAACCACTTGATTTTACACGCAGTGACGAGTATGGTTCTTACATAATCAACGCGCTGGAGGGAGGGGAGACGACCAGGATTAATGGAAACGTGAAGAACACTGATTTAATTACCAATTTACCATATGGGTGCTGCGTGGAGGTTCCATGCCTGGTGGACCGCCAGGGTATCCATCCGTGTTACGTGGGAGCGCTTCCTCCCCAATTGGCCGCCCTCAACCGTACCAATGTGAACGTGGAAGAGTTGGCTGTACGGGCCGTTTTACACCGTGACCGGGAAATGGCTTATTATGCCATAGCCCTAGATCCCTTGACTTCGGCGGTGCTCTCCTTGGAAGAAATACAGCAGATGGTAGATGAGATGTTCGAGGCCGAACGGGATTGGCTGAGTGAATATGCCTGAAGCCAACCACCTAAAAACCTGTGAATGACTTCCTTTTGACGAATGTATACATGCCGATTCATTGATGAATGGGGAAT
Organism: Candidatus Atribacteria bacterium; assembly: GCA_003561145.1. Lineage (GTDB taxonomy): Bacteria > Atribacterota > Atribacteria > Atribacterales > Atribacteraceae > Nitricultor. The sequence continues at coordinate 1,620 of PWXL01000079.1, read as the reverse complement.
TCTTTCATGTCGCTTTTGACATGGTTTGGTATATTCCTTTGCCTGTCGCAGTCCGCCGTACTTTCCGGCCTCAATCTTGCTTTCTTTTCCCTCAGCAAACTTGAACTTGAGGTCGAAGCCAAAAAGAACAACCCACGCGCGAAGAAAATATTGCGCTTCCGTGAGAACGCTAATTTCGCCCTGGTGACAATTCTGTGGGGAAACGTCGGTGTAAATGTATTGCTTGCCCTGCTTTCAGGTTCGGTGTTCACTGGAATAGCGGCTTTCCTTTTTTCGACTGTCGTGATAACGGTGTTTGCCGAGATCATACCGCAGGCCTATTTCACTCGCCATGCTCTTCGTGTAGCCGCGCTCTTGTCCCCCTTGTTACGTGTGTACCAGTATATTCTTTATCCGGTGGCCCGGCCCACCGCATGGATGTTGGACGCCTGGCTGGGTGGGGAGGAAATCCGCTACTTTCGGGAACGTGACCTGCGCCGGGTAATACAACTGCACATGGAAGCCACCGGAAGTGACATAGCCCGCATGGAAGGACAGGGGGCACTGAACTTTTTGGAAATTGACGATGTATCACTGTATGAAGAGGGTGAACCGGTTGATCCGGAAAGCGTGCTTTCTCTTGATTTTGAGGGGGATAGACCTCTTTTTCCCACCATCAAGCCGACTACCGAAGATGAATTTTTACAAGCGATCAACCGGTCGGGTAAAAGTTGGGTGGTAATTGTCGATACAGAAGACGAACCGCGACTGGTGCTCAAGACAGATGATTGTATCCGGGAGGCATTATTTTTTCCAAAACACTTCAATCCTTATCGACATTGTCACAAGCCGATCGTGGTACGTGACGCAAAGAAGAAGCTGGGAGAACTCATCCAGCGATTTCAGGTACGGCCGGGAAAAGTGGGAGACGATATCGTAGACGAGGACGTTATTTTGCTTTGGGGTGAGCACCCAAGGGTTGTGACCGGTACTGATATACTGGGACGCTTGTTACGGGGTATTGCACACAGGGAAAAAATATGTGACCCGGCCTCCTGAGTAGGGATACAATATGAACAGTGAGGTGGATATATTGAGAAATCTAAGAAAATTCCTCGCACTTATCCAGTAGGTCCAGGACTTCTTCATTGGGAACATCATACCAGTATTTATACGCTTGAGCCACGGCGAAAGGATAGCGTGAACGAATGTTTGGACAGTACAGTTCATCAACCTGGTGCAGGAGGAACTCTACGGTCGATCGTGGAGCGGTAGGTACGGCGATTGTTATCCTGCCGGCACCCTTTTTTTTCAGAAAGCCTATTGCTTCTGCCATTGTGTAACCGGACGCAAGGCCGTCATCCACAACAATGATAGATTTTCCTGTGACGCTGGGAAACGGCTTCTTGCCGCGAAAAAGGTTCTCTCTTTCCCTGACCGCTTTTTTTGCTTTATCCACCTGTTTTTCAATATGTTCTTTGCGCACAGTAGCTCGTAATACTTCATTGAATATAACTTCACCGTCAGGTCCAACGGCCCCAAAACCGGCTTCGGTCGTGTGAGGAAGCTGTATTTTACGTACTATCAACAGGTCAAAGGGTAAATGGAGGGAGCGGGAAACTTGACAAGCTACGGGAACAC
>PWXL01000017.1 GCA_003561145.1 Candidatus Atribacteria bacterium | reverse complement strand
GGTGGTCATTCCAAAAAAACGGCAGAATCTCTCACACAGAGATTCTGCCGTTTGTATAAGCTGGCTCCCCGGGCAGGATTCGAACCTGCAACCCTCCGGTTAACAGCCGGATGCTCCACCGTTGAGCTACCGAGGAATTTTTAAACCAAGCATACTATACCTACATTACTCGGCTTCGTCAAGGTAATCGCGTAACTTCTTACTTCGATTGGGATGGCGCAACTTACGTAACGCCTTGGCCTCTATCTGGCGGATTCTTTCCCGTGTTACCCCGAATATCTGGCCGACTTCCTCCAGGGTATGAGGTCGTCCGTCCTGCAACCCAAAACGAAGTTTTAATACCATGCGCTCCCGATCGGTCAAGGTATTGAGAACGTCTTCAAGCTGTTCCTTCAAAAGTGTAAAAGAGGCTGCCTTGGGCGGTGCCAAAACCCCGTGATCCTCAATAAAGTCACCTAAGTGACTGTCTTCTTCTTCTCCGATAGGGGTCTCTAAAGAGAGAGGTTCCTGGGCTGTTTTGAGAATTTCCCGTACTTTCTCGACCGATATACCCATGTTTTGAGCCACTTCTTCCGGCTGCGGCTCCCTGCCTAATTCCTGCAACAGCTGACGGGATATACGGATCAGCTTGTTGATGGTTTCCACCATGTGAACGGGAATGCGAATCGTTCTGGCCTGGTCCGCGATAGCACGGGTTATCGCCTGTCGGATCCACCAGGTAGCATAGGTACTGAACTTGTATCCCTTTCGGTAGTCGAACTTTTCAACCGCCCGTATGAGTCCGAGATTCCCTTCCTGAATCAAGTCCAGAAAAAGCATTCCACGGCCGACATACCGTTTCGCGATACTCACCACCAGGCGAAGATTCGCCTCTATAAGCTTTTTTTTGCCCTCAGGGTCACCCTTCTCCACCCTTTTGGCCAGTTCGACCTCCTCTTTAGGAGTAAGAAGGGGTACCTGGCCGATTTCCTTCAAATACATTTTTACGGGGTCATCCACCCCGATTCCCTTTATTCCCTCAAGCTTCAGTCCCTCTGTTCCAGGCGGGGTAACGACATCCTTGCCTCTCTCCTCTTCATCGGAAACCTCGATGCCAAGGTTGGAGAGGGTGTTATAGATATCATCGAGTTTTTCGATGTTGACCACATCGTCACCCAATGCATTGTTGAGTTCTTTAAAGGTTATAAAACCTTTTTTCTTCCCGCTTTCAATCAGAGACCAAACCTCGGGAATATTTTCAAGAGTTGACTTCTGATGGCCGGTTCCGGTCAAAGAACCCCCTCTCCTCTCTCTTTGTGGGATTGTCGTAATTCTTTCTCCTGCCGTAAAATCGACTCAAAACGCTTCAAAACTTCTATATCCTTACATACAGAAAGTTCCCTTTGCACGCTCTGTTTTTCTTTTTCCAGGGCAGCAAGCCTCACTCTCCCCACCAAACCACGAACCACATCTGCATCACAGGATACTGCTTCGGGGGAAGAACACACCCTGGAAACATAGGTACCCATTTTTTCATCACCGGAAAATAGGTCAATGAGATCCGCAGCTGTAAAACTATTCACTTTTCCCGCCAAGGTGCATACAGCCTGGAACATGCGCCGGTTTTCATCTATAGACCAATCTTCCGTTTCCATTTCCCGCAAAATATATCCACGCAAAACGGGGTTTTCGACCGCAACCTGGAGAAGCAGACGTTCCGCTTTAATGTTCCCCGGTTCCAGCGCTTGAGTGCCTTTCAGGATATTGACCGCTGCGGAGCGGCCGCCTCTCGCATTGAAACTTTCATAGAATACGGACTCGGAAACACCGAGTTGGTGAGATACTTGCTTGATGCGCAAGGAACGCTCGACAAAGTCATCAAGCGACCGCACATAGGGTTCGATACCGCGGATGATCTTTACTTTTGCTTCTAATGTATCATAACCATACTTTTTGATGAATAATCCCAATTGATAATCAAAAAGGGACTGGGCATTATCGAGTAAGGCCTCGAAACTTTTTGTGCCCTTCTCCTGAAGGTAAGAATCCGGATCATAGGGAGAAGGCAAGGGTACGATACGTACCTGCAAACCCTTTTCGCTCAATATAAGCATTCCTCTTGCGGTTGCGGCCTCCCCTGCACTGTCGGAGTCAAAGCAGAGTATCACCTCCCCGGCAAATCTCCGCAGCAGCGTTGCCTGTTCTTTTGTAAGCGCCGTCCCCATGGAAGCCACCGTACTCTGTATCCCTGCCTGGTACAAAGTGAGGAAATCCATATAGCCCTCAACCAATACAGCCCGGCCTTGTTTACGTATATGTGTTTTGGCAGCATGGAGACCATACAGGTGCTTCCCCTTGGAAAAATACGTACTTTCCGGCACATTCAAATACTTGGGCCCGTATTCGTCCATTGCCCTGCCGGCAAAACCTATGACACGGCCATTTACATCCTGCAGTGCAAATGTCACCCGTCCCCGGAAACGGTCGCTCAATGCCCGCCGTGAGGTGATAGTCCCTACGCCTGAAGCAATAATTTCCGAGCCGGAAAAACCCTTGGATAAAAGATACTCAATAACTCCTTTCCCGCTGCGTGAAGAAAAACCTATACCAAATTCCTGTAATATCTCAGGCTTGAGTGCTCTTTTTTTTAATAAATATGATCGCGCCCGGAGAGCGGCAGGCTCAGCGGACTGGAAGAGTTCCCGCACATAGTACTCTCGGGCCGACTCCGAGAGCTCGAAAAACCGCTCTTTTTCCTTCCGCTGTTTTCCTTCATTGCCCTTTTTTCTCCTGGGAAGCTCCACACCACATTTTTCAGCCAGGTTTTCCACCGCTTCAGGAAAGGGTATGTTCTCCATCCGCATGAGGAAGGAAAACACGTTTCCACCGGTACCACAGCCAAAACAATGAAATATTCCTTTTTCCGGGGTAACAACGAATGAAGGGGTCTTTTCCTCGTGAAAGGGGCATAGCCCCTTGAAGCTTCGACCGGCGGGCTTCAATTCGACATACTCGGAAATGACGGCGACCAAATCCACTCGGTTCTGAATTTCCTCCAGGCAGGAATCCTCAATATACATATTATCAGCCTTCCTCCCGGAAACACGTTTTTACCGGAATGGGAAAGAGCGGGGAGGCCAGGATGGACGGCCCCCTCCCGGTATTCAATTACTGCACAACTTACCTGATAAACAAGGGTGCAAACACAAGCGCCACTATACTCATAAGCTTGATCAGGATGTTCAAGGAGGGACCTGCAGTATCCTTGAAAGGATCACCCACCGTGTCACCCACCACAGCTGCTGAATGGACAGGCGTTCCTTTTCCTCCCAGGTTGCCTTCTTCAATATACTTCTTCGAATTATCCCATGCTCCTCCGGCATTGGCCATCATAATTGCCATCATAAGACCGGAAATGATAGCGCCCGCCAGCAAGCCTCCCAATGCCTCGGCTCCCAACAGCGCACCGATCACCAGGGGCACGACCACCGCAAGCACTCCGGGGAGGATCATCTGGCTGAGTGCCCCCTTGGTACTGATATCCACACAACGGGCATAGTCAGGCTTGGCCGTTCCTTCCATAATTCCGGATATGTCCTTGAACTGCCTGCGAACCTCTTCAACCATTCTGAATGCAGCACGGCCCACCGCCCGCATGGCCAATGAACTGAAAAGAAAGGGCATCATCCCCCCTACAAAGAGGCCTATCACGGTTTGTGCCCGCAGAAGATCAATAACGCTTAATCCCACCGCTCTCGAATACGCTGTGAACAAAGCCAAGGCGGTCAATGCCGCTGAGCCGATGGCAAAACCCTTTCCTATGGCAGCGGTCGTATTGCCCAAAGAGTCGAGTGAATCGGTAATTTTCCGTATGCCCGGCCCCATGTTCGCCATCTCGGCGATGCCCCCGGCATTGTCGGCAACCGGTCCATATGCGTCTACCGCGACTGTCATTCCAGTGATGGAAAGCATCCCTACGGCGGCGATGGCAATCCCGTATATATCAGCCGCCCAGTGAGCCGTAAATATCGCGGCAACTATAACCAACAAGGGTCCTACGGTGCTCTCCATCCCCAGGGCCAGTCCGCTGATAATGGTCGTTGCCGGTCCGGTTTTGGATGAATTGGCCAGATTTTTTACCGGTTTAAAGTGACTGGAGGTGTAATACTCGGATAAGAGTCCGATGGCGATGCCCGCAATCAATCCCGAAACCGTTGCCACAAAAGGTCCCCACCAGTTAAACGGTATACCCTCTCCCCGAAACATCAGGTAAGAGGCTATGAGGGCAAATACCGCCACAAAAACACCACTCATATAAGTACCTTTATTCAATGCAGCGGCAAGTCCATGTTCATCCTTGGTGCTTACGAAGAAGCTCCCGCCAATAGAGGCCAAAACCCCGAAACCAGCCAACAGTAAAGGATACAAAACACCGCTGAGAACTTCTGCCGGGAAGAGCACCATTCCCAGTATCATGGCGGCAATGATTGAACCCACAAAGGACTCAAAGAGGTCCGCGCCCATACCAGCTACATCTCCCACGTTGTCTCCGACATTATCTGCAATGACTGCCGGATTGCGCGGGTCATCTTCGGGAATACCGGCTTCCCCCTTTCCAACGAGGTCGGCACCCACATCGGCAGCCTTGGTGTAAATTCCTCCGCCGACCCTCGCAAACAACGCAATGGAGCTCGCTCCCAGGGCAAAACCGTTAATGATTTCCGGGTCACCGATGATGAGGTACAAAATACCCAGTCCCAGGAGACCGAAACCCACCACCGACATTCCCATTACCATGCCGGCTGAAAATGCCACCCGAAGGGCGTGATTCACCCCCTCCGTAGCTGCTTGTGCGGTACGGGAGTTACTGCGGGTAGCAACTCGCATCCCGATGAAGCCGGCCAGGCCGGAACACAGGGCTCCTACCAGGAAACACCCCGAAGTCACCCAGGTCCGGGCAAAACCCACCACAATGAACATTACGATAACAAAAACACCCAGATATAGGTACTCTCTCCGCAGAAAGGCCATTGCACCTTCCTGAATAGCGGTCGAAAGTTCGCGCATCTTCTCGTTACCAGGATCAGCCTCGTTGATTTGTTTGACCAGAGTGAAAGCGAAAAAGACGGCGACGATCCCGGCTATGACACCAAATACCGCCAAACCCATTGCACAGTCCCCCTTTCAGTTCTCCCCCGTACATGCAGTGAGTCGTGAGTAGCGGAGAAAAATTCCAAAACCCTCAACTGTATTTCAATGATCACTATAATAATCCAACATGCCAAACCTTGGCTCCCACCTCCTCCCTTGCGGGCGGGAGCCGTTGGTTTTGAGGTCTTCAGGCGGTACTGGAAGCCTGGACAGTCCCTTCTTCTTCTATTACTGCTTGTGCGGCGGCCAGGCGGGCCAAGGGAACCCGGAACGGTGAACAACTCACGTAGTTGAGTCCCACCTTGTAACAGAACTTCACCGACTTCTCTTCTCCACCATGTTCTCCACAAATACCGCATTTCAAGTCCGGACGCACTGAACGGCCTTTTTCGACACCTATCTTCATCAACTCTCCTACGCCGTCTTCATCAATAACCTGGAAGGGACTTTCCTCCAGGATGCCGTTCTCTTCGTAGAAGAAAAGGAATTTCCCTTCTGCGTCATCCCGGCTGTACCCGAAGGTCATCTGGGTCAAGTCGTTTGTTCCAAAGGAGAAAAACTCAGCAAACTCGGCAATCTGGTCTGCAACCAAAGCCGCACGAGGGATCTCGATCATGGTTCCAAAGCTGTAGGGCACCTCGATACCCATATCTTTTTCCACCTGGCGGGCCACTTCTTCCAGTTTCTCTTTCAAGATCTTTATTTCATTCTTGTGACCTACAAGAGGAATCATGATATCGGGAATGACCTTCACACCTTCCTTGGTCAATTCACAAGCGGCTTCCATGATAGCCCGCACCTGCATCTCGACAATTTCCGGGTACAGGATACCTAAACGGCAACCGCGCAGACCAAGCATAGGGTTGGCTTCATGAAGATTTCGGACCGTCTTGAGGAGGTTTTCTTTCTCTTCACGCTCAGGACCCTCCACACCCTTCACCTGCATGGTTGTCACTTCCACCAGGAGTTCCTCCAGGCTGGGGAGAAATTCATGAAGAGGGGGGTCAATGAGCCGGACTGTTACCGGCTTCCCCTGCATAACCCGGAAAATATCTTTGAAATCAGCCTTTTGCATGGGTTCAAGTTTATCCAGGGCAGCCTTGCGATCTTCAACTTCCTGGGCCAAAATCATTTTTTGAACCGCGGGAACACGGTCTGGAGCCATAAACATGTGCTCTGTCCGGCACAGTCCTATTCCTTCGGCTCCAAATTCGAGTGCCTTTTGTGAATCAGCCGGGGTATCGGCATTGGTTCGTACACCCATGGTTCGAACCTCGTCTGCCCAGGATAAAAGAAGTTTAAAATCATCCGACAATAGCGGTGGAATGGTCTTCACCTGACCGAGGATGACTTCTCCAACTCCACCGTCAATCGTAATGAAATCTCCTTCTTTCACGACGACGTCTTTTACCGCAAACTCTTTCTTGCGTAAATCAATTTTGACAGCTTCACAACCCGCAACACAGGGCTTTCCCATACCCCTGGCAACCACTGCCGCATGTGATGTCATCCCGCCACGACTCGTGAGAATCCCCTGGGCCGCGTTCACACCGTGAATATCATCGGGGGTGGTCTCCGGACGTACCAGAATGACCTTTTCTCCAGCATTCCCCATGGCTTCGGCTTCATCGGCATCGAAGGTAACTTTACCCGAGGCTGCTCCAGGAGAGGCAGGAAGACCCTTGGCCAGTACCTGTATCTCCTGGCTGCGGTCAATCTGTGGATGCAGAAGCTGATCAAGCTGCTTGGGTTCCACACGGGTAACCGCGGTTTTCTTGTCAATGAGTCCCTCTTTCTCCATATCCACCGCAATCTTGATGGATGCCGCCGAGGTACGCTTCCCCGTGCGGGTCTGCAGCATATACAGCTTGCCTTTTTCAATGGTGAATTCGAAGTCCTGCATGTCTTTATAATGCTCATCGAGGATGTCGTACACCTTTTTCAGGTCTTCGAACGCTGCTGGGAGATCCTGTGCCATGTCCTTAATGGGCTTTGGATTACGTATACCAGCTACGACGTCCTCGCCTTGCGCGTTGACCAGGTATTCCCCATAGAATTCCTTGACTCCTGTCGAAGGATTGCGGGTAAATCCCACCCCTGTGCCGGAATCGGAACCCATGTTCCCGAAAACCATGAGCTGGATATTCACAGCCGTACCCCAGGTTTCCGGAATTTTGTGGAGCTTACGGTAGGTAATGGCCCGCTTGTTGTTCCAGGAATTGAATACGGCATTGATTGATCTCTCCATCTGGTCACGCGGGTCCTGAGGAAAGTCTTCCCCTGTTTCCTTTTTGTACAGGGCTTTGTATTTATCGATGACTTTCTGGAGTGCTTCAGCATCGAGGTCGGTGTCAAGCTTTACTTCTCCTTCAGCCTTCACCTCGTCGAGAAGCTCTTCAAACAACTCCCTCTTGACTCCCATGACAACATCACCGAACATCTGGATAAATCTCCGGTAACAGTCATAGGCAAAACGCTTGTCCTCGGTGAGTTTTGCCAGGCCTTCCACTGCCTCGTCATTGAGTCCGAGGTTTAAAATGGTGTCCATCATACCGGGCATGGAAGCCGGCGCTCCAGAGCGAACTGAAACCAGTAAGGGGTTGTTCGGATCACCAAATGATTTACCGGTTTCTTTTTCCAGCCTGTCAAGGCTCTTTTGCACCTGGTCCTCCAAACCCTCCGGCCAACTCTGGTTGTTTTCGTAATAATGTATACAGGCCTCGGTGCTGATGGTAAAACCGGCAGGAACCGGCAAACCGATTGTGCTCATCTCTGAAAGGTTCGCCCCCTTCCCGCCAAGGAGCGTCTTCATAGATGCGTCGCCTTCGCCAAAATAATACACGTACTTCTTCATTCTGCAACCTCCCTTTCGTTCTTGATATGTTCCATTATGAGTTTTACAACATCCTTGCTGCTGAGATGAGTGATATCAATCACCGCACAGTTTAACCGTTCATAGATTCGCTGAATAAAACCTATCTCCCGTTTCACCAGCTCGATATCCGCCCGCGGCGTCATCTGGTAAAGACCCAAGGCGTTTATGCGTTCCTTACGCAGAGCACTCAGGTAGACTGGTTCCATCCTCAGGCCGATGAGAGTTTTGCCGGTATTTTTTCCTACCGCCTCCTCGAGGTTCAGTGGAAGCGGTATATCCGGATCGAGCATGAGAAAGCAACATTTTATGCCTTTCTCGGCCAGGCTGAAAATAAACTCGTCCCGGTGAGGATAGCACATGGTGAGGAGAATGACATCCGCTTCTCCCAGGCTTCGCAGGTTAAAACCTGTACTTTTCTCCATGGCGTATTCCACTGCTTCAGCCCTGGAAAGGGCATCCCCCTCCAGGCGCCTTAACAAACCCGGTTCACCACGTGGTTTACGAGAGCTGATTTTTTTCAGAACATTGACAATGGGGCCCAACAAGTTTACAGCCAATATATTGTGGCTTAAAGCCTCGGCCATGACAGCCTGCGCAAAATCTTCGTTCACGATAGTATAGACCACAACATCCTTGTGGTGGCGCACCATGTCAAAAATACTGTAGATCTCTTCTTTGTTCTTGATGTGTGTGAATCGCAATACATGCACACGTGGAAGCTCAAACTGAGCCAAGGCAGCCTCCACTACGGTATGGGCGGTTTTCCCTGTACCATCTGAAATAACAAAAATATTGAAATCATCGCTGATAAGATAACCCTTAGAGCTGGAATTCATGGCATTCCCTCCGGAACAACCACCAGGGAAAGGTCGGCAAATTTCCGCCAAACATCGACGATCTTTTTCATCATAGACAGGCGGTTTTCTTTCAATACTTCATCCGGACACATGATAAGGACATCATCGAAAAAACGGTTCAGAGCTGGTATAACCGGTTCAAAGGACTCCAGTGCCCGTTGAAAGTCTCCTCCCCCCAAAGCACGGAGGAAGTCACGTTCAAAGCGGGTAATTTTTGCTGCCAACTCCTTTTCCGCAGGCTCTTTGAGGTATTCATCTTGTATCTTACTTTCCCCTGACTGGCTTTTACTGATGTTGTTCGCCCGGGTGAAAGCAGTAAAAATGCTTATCAGAAGATCACGTTGTTTGTCATAGAGTTCCTGTAAAAAAGCGATCCTCAAGTAGGCTTCGGTTATATCGTCAATACCTGTATGCAAAACCGAGTTCACCAGGGAATAATGAAAACCCGCTTCCTGCAGGTAGGTTCGAAAACGACTCACAATGAATTCCACGACTGTATCTGCAACATCGGTTTCCGGGGATAGAAAACCCTGCAGGGAGAGCAATTCAAGATTCTTGCGTGAAAATTCCCCCAGGCTGACATACCAGCGGCGTTCCAAAAGAAGAGCCACCATGGCATGCGCCTGACGGCGCAAGCCCAGCGGGTCCACGGAACCCGAGGGAATGCGGCCGAGAGCGAAACTCGACACAATGTGATCCATTTTATCAGCAAGTGAAAGAACACACCCGACCTGGGTTTCTGGATATTGCTTACCGCCGGGAGCCGGCAAATATTGATCTTCCAAAGCTATGCATACTTCTTCGGCTTCTCCCTCTTCGGCCAAATACTCCCTGCCCATATACCCCTTCAGCTCCGGAAATTCTTTCACTAATTCACAGGTAAGATCAGTTTTAGCCAAATGCGCTGCTGTATCGAGGAATTCCATGCGCTCTGGGGAAAAGTGTAGATTCTTGCCCAGGTAAGCGCATATATTCTGAAGACGCAGTGTTTTTTCCCACATGGTTCCGAGATTTTCCTGGTACATGATTCCCTTCAAGTCGTCAATTCTCTCCGATAGGTTCTTTTTCCTGTCCTCGGTATAAAAGAAGCGGGCATCTTCCAACCGTGCACGCAACACTCGTTCATTTCCCCTCACTACCTTTTCCCCCCCTTCGGCCGGCCGGTTCAGGACTACGAGGAAATCGGGCAATAATTCTCCCGTATCATCTACCAGGGCAAAATATTTTTGGTGATGCTTCATCACTGTCGTCAAAACGCGGGATGGAAGCTCGAGAAACATCCGGTCAAACCTTCCCCTTGCGGCATCGGGGAACTCAACAAGAAAGGTGACTTCTTCTATCAGGTTTTCATCGCGTAACCAGTGAGCTCCGCTCCGCCTCGCTTCCCTCTCCAGAGCTTTTTCTATATAGCTCCGCCGCTTGTGAGCACTTACCACCACACCCGCTTCCTCCATGAGCGGGAGATACGCTTCAACGGAAGCAACTTGCAACTCTCCACTCGAGAGGAAACGGTGCCCGCGGCTCGTCCGGCCTGCTTCTATACCGCACAAATAAAAGGGTACAACCTGGTTTCCAAGGAGGGACAACACCCACCGTATGGGCCTGACAAAGCGAAAGTCCCCTTTCCCCCAGGTCATAGAACGGGAAAATGACAATGAAGTGACTATTTGAGGCAGAAGAGAGGGAAGAAGAT
>PWXL01000046.1 GCA_003561145.1 Candidatus Atribacteria bacterium | reverse complement strand
CGTCTCACCCTGGGAGACGCAGTCAGGCAAGCAGGTTCCTGGGTGGGAGAAGAAGGGCTGCGTTTTGATTTCACCCATTTTTCCTCCCTCACAGAGGATGAAAGAGAACGGGTTGAAGCAGAAGTGAATGAAAAAATATTCCTGGACTTGCCTGTACAGGTATCCTTTTCCACCATTGAAGAGGCAGAGCGCAGCGGAGCCATAGCCTTGTTTGACGAAAAATACGAAAAGAGGGTACGCATCATTCGTATCGGCACCTATACCGCGGAATTATGCGGAGGGACCCACCTTACCCGGACATCCCAGGCAGGGCTGTTTACCATTGTATCTGAATCGAGTATTGGTGCCGGTCTCCGGCGCATAGAGGCCCTGGCCGGGCCTCCGGCATATGCGAACCTGAGAGAAGCATACAGAGTCACAGAACACATCAAGCGTACATCCAGGATTGAACCAAGGGATATAGCTGAAGTGTTCCAGGAGCTCCAGGAGGAAAACCGGCGCTTGAAAAAAAACAAAAAAAGCGCTGAAATGGAACGTGCCTTGCACAAGATGCGGGAACGCCTGGTGAAAACCGGGGATAACGGGAATATATTGCTGGCTCATCTCTTTGAAACCGAAGAAAAAGAAGATTTCCTTAAAGAGCTGGTAGATAAAGTCCGGCCCGAGCTCGATAAGGCGGTGATTCTGGTGGGAGCCTCTGATGGGAACACGGTACGGGGAGTATTGGCGGGAGTGGGAATGGGTGAATCCGTCCACCTGGGAAAACTCCTGCGTGAGGTATTGAAAACAACAGGGGGAGGAGGGGGAGGGAAACCTGCTCTTTCACAATTCGGCGGCCTTCCTCACCGTGAATGGGAGAACCTGGTGCGGGAACTTGGCGCGCGACTTTCATGCCATATCGTAGAATAATGGCTCTTGACCTTGGCGAAAAAAGGATCGGCGTGGCCCTGAACAGGGGAACATCCATGGCATTTCCCCATACCGTTATCGAGGTGGAGAAGAGAAAAAATACCGTGGACGAGATCCTGGAAATGGCCAGGGAATGCGATGTCGACGTTATACTTGTCGGATGGCCGCTTCGCACGGATGGGACACAGCGGGAAGAAGCGGCAAGAGCGAGCCGCTTGAAAAAAAAGCTGGAACAGTCTTATCCCGGGGAAGTCGTTCTCTGGGACGAACGTTTTTCCACCAGTGAAGCGGAAAGAAGACTCCTGGAACTCGATATGAGCAGGAAGAATAGAAGGAAGGTGATCGACCAGGTGGCTGCGGCTTGTATTTTACAATCATATCTTGACTGTCAAAACCCATGAAACCGAAAACCGCTCTTGGCATAGCTCTTGCCTGGCTGGTGGGCGTCATAGTCCACCTTTCCTTTTATTATCATCCATTCTCCCAGGGCAGCATGCAGGAATTCACTGTTATGCCGGGGAGTTCGAACGCAATGATCGCCCGCTCGCTTGCAGAGCGTGAGTTGGGGGGTCACCCGCGGCTCATACTGGCCTATCTGTATCTTACGAATCAAAAAAATCTTCAGGCCGGTGAATACTTATTCGAAATCGGTTCCTCCATCAGGGATCTTGTGCAATCTCTCACCCAGCGCATAGCCGGTCGCCGTGTCACCTTTCCGGAAGGATTCACTTCCGACCAAATGGCCGCTCTCCTGGAAGCGACAGGCATCTGTTCAGCGGAAAACTACCTGGAGCAGGTGCACAATCCCGCCCGCTTTCAGAGGGCTTGGCTGGAGGACGCCGATACCTTAGAAGGCTTTCTTTTCCCCGACACCTATAGTTTTGTGCCTGCAACCGATGTCTCGTTTATCATTGAAACACAACTCGACCGTTTTGAGGAAGTATTCCTGGGTCCCTTTCTGGCACACAAGGGTGACCTTTCACTGCGGGATACGGTCATTCTCGCTTCTCTCGTAGAAAAAGAAACCAAGACACAGCATGAACGCCCGCTGGTGGCCTCGGTCTTTCTCAACCGCCTCAAAAAAGGTATGCGCCTGCAATCATGTGCTACGGTGGTATACGCTATTCGGCAGGAGACCGGCCAGCACAGGAATGCTCTTTCTCTTGATGATTTACGCTTTGATTCGCCCTATAACACATATCTGGTTGACGGTCTTCCACATGCTCCCATAGGGAACCCGGGTCTCGAATCCCTCCTGGCGGCTGTACAGCCTGTTCCCAGTGACTACCTGTATTTCGTATTACAGGAAACCGGTGAACACGCTTTTTCCCGTACCTACCAGGAACACCTCGACAACCGGGATGCTGCTGCCCAATGAGACGGTTCTGGTACCGTTTTTTTCCGAATCTCATGGTGGATGAAATAAACGAGATTCCAAGGGATATTCTCAGGCACAGGGGCATTAGCGGCCTCATTGTGGACCTTGACAACACTATTGTTCCCTGGGATGGTCTGGAGCTCCCCCAAGCAACGCAACAGTGGATCCTCCAGGCACAGAAGGAAGGATTCGAATTTTTCATCGTTTCAAATTCCACAACGGCGCGGGTGGAGCATTTTTCCCGACTGTTGAACATTCCGGCAATTTCTATGGCCCAAAAACCACGGCGTGTCAATTTTCGCAAGGCTATCCAGTCCATGGGTCTTTCCCCGGAGCAGGTGGCGGTGATAGGAGACCAGATCTTCACCGATGTCTGGGGAGGAAACAGGCTGGGATGTTTTACGATTCTGGTGATTCCCATCAACCGGCGTGAGAGTTTTCATACCTATCTCGT
>PWXL01000102.1 GCA_003561145.1 Candidatus Atribacteria bacterium | reverse complement strand
GCGGACCAATGACTGGATGTACGGTATAATACGGTCAGCATCAAGTGTATGAGAGCCCTTGAGTTCCGAAGTATGCATTCATACGACAGGTGAATTCCAGGTCGATTGTCGATCTTCTCGAACAAAAATACCAGTTGATAAAGGCTGAGCGAAAACCATGAGTGAATACCAATATTATGAGTTTCTGGCCATTGACCGGCCGTTGACGGAGGATGAGATGGCTGAACTGCGGGCGCTTTCAACGCGGGCCACGATCACACCGGTCAGCTTCACCAACGTATACAATTGGGGCAATTTCAAGGGCGATCCCGACACGCTGATGCAGCGCTATTTCGACGCCCACGTTTATGTGGCCAACTGGATGGCGGCCATCTTCATGGTGCGCCTGCCCATCGAGGCATTGACCAGAGAGACAACCATGACCGTTGCCGTGCCTGGTATGCTGGATATCGAGGCCACCGAAACCCATTGGATCATTACGTGGAGCATGAGGGAATCCGAAAATTACGAACGCTTCGATATGGAAAGTGGCCACGGTTGGATGGCTCGTCTGGTCCCTGTGCGTGATGAACTGCTGCGGGGGGATCTGCGTAGCCTGCATATCGGATGGCTGGCGGCCGTCGCCCCTGAAATGATGGATGACGATGAAATGGAGCCGTTATCCGTGAGTGGATTTGGAAGCCTGACCGCGGCCCAGCAGGCGCTTGCTGAATTTCTGGAAGTGGACTCGGATCTTTTGGCGGGTGCCGGCATGGGTAGCCCGGCTGCTCCGAAAGTGGAAATTTCGCGACAGGAGATAGATAAATGGATCGATGCCCTGCCTCGGGATGAGGTCAACTTGATGCTGAGACAATTTCTCGAGGGCAAGGGACAGCAGGCCGAACTGTCTCTCAGGAACCGGTTTATGTCATGGTGCCGCGACCTTCAGGCGAGCGATCCCCACGCATCCAAACGTACGGTGGGAGAATTGCGGCAGAATGCCGAAAAGGCCCGTCAGATCAGGTTGCAAAAGGAAAAACGTGACCGCGAGCAACGGGAGAGAAAGCGGCAAAAGGAGCGTGAAGCATATCTGAGGGACCTGTCGAGTGCTTTTCCCGAGGCCTGGGAGTCGGTTCGTGAAGCCATCGAGCGTGGATCGGGGCGGGGGTATGACGAAGCCTGCCGAGCCCTTGTCGATATCGCTGAAGCCTATGGTCTTTTTTCGACCAGGAAACAATTCCAAGAAGAACTGAAAAAATTCATGGCCGGCTACACACGACGCAAGGCTCTGATACAGCGTCTGGTGAAAGCCGGCATCTGGAAGGATCAACAATAGATGCACAACCGAAACCCGAAAAAGGATAAGGAACTCGATGCGTTGGACGAGATGATCGCAAAGATCACCGTCGACGCTTATGGTGATGATGAAAAGTTCTGGGCCTTTTGGCAAGCCTTCGAGGATGACGTTGCGCTGCCGGCCGACGGTTTTGTCATTGGGGAACCGGTTTCGGTGATAGCAGTGGATTACGATGGCAATGAAAGGCGCGGTTTGACTGCAAGATGCCGTCGAGAGGACGGTTCCGAATATGTGGTTGCGGCCTGCGATGTCGTGTTGCCGCAAACGTCAGCTGGGGCACGCTATATCGCCGCCTACCGGCGGTGGCTCAACCTCGATCCTTACCCTGCTGAAACGACGAAACCCTCCCAAAGTCGGCGGCAGCACAAGGCGGTTGACGATGAGATCGACCTGGGCAAACCCGTCGAACTGGTCACCCTCGCGGTCAAGGAGCGGGCCGCCCAGTGCCGTTTGTTGAGAAGTGACCGGATCATCACCCTGCGCGCAAGCCGCCTTTGGGAAGTGGTACCTGGTGCCATCGTCACCGTAACGCCCCAAAAGCAGTGGCGTTACGCCAACCATCCATATCTCTCCGGGGAAATCCAGTCGACTCGAATCGACGTAAAGGTCCTTGATCTGGTGCCCCTGGTGCTTGAAGATATGGGCATGTGGGACCCCAAGGACGAATACTGGGGAGAAGATGACGAACCCATCGACAAATGGGCTCTGCCGATCATCGCACAGGGACCCCGCCCCATGTTCGAGATGGAACAGGTACTGCCCGGCGACGACCCTGACGATCCTTTCGATGACCCCATCATCCGGTCCAACGATCTCAAAAATGACGGCGAGAGGGCAGCGGCAATCAAGGTTTTGATGGAGCTGTGCCAGGCGGACCTGCGCTGCCTGGATGCCCATTCGCATCTGGGCAATTTTGTCTTTGACCATCATCTCAAGAAAGCCATCCGGCATTACGAAGTCGGCCTGCGCATCGGTGAACTGTCCTTGGGTGACGGCTTTAACGGCGTGCTGCCGTGGGGTCTTATCGACAACCGTCCGTTTCTGCGCTGCATGCACGGCTACGGATTGTGTCTCTGGCGACTTGGGTGTTTTGACGAGGCGGAGCACATATTTCACCGGATGCTCTGGTTGAACCCGTCGGACAACCAGGGCGTGCGGTTTCTCATTGACGAGGTAAAAGAAAAGACCGCCTGGGAGGATCGTGTAAACGAATAATGGAATGACCAAAACCGTCACACCGGTATTCACTATAACCAAAAAGATTACTTCCGGACTGACCCGCATCGAACGGACTCGGGGTTTCCTGGAGGCCGCAACTTTGTCCGAGGTCAGGGTGTGCGGCGAGCAGGCTATCCGCAAGGATGTGATCGTCAAGCAGTAAAACCTGTCCGACCGCCAGGCTCTGGTCTTGTCCAATAT
>PWXL01000049.1 GCA_003561145.1 Candidatus Atribacteria bacterium | reverse complement strand
CTCTGAAATGACATCATAGGGAGGAGCCACCAATGAATCCAACCCTTTTTTCGTACAGACCTCTTCTGCATAGGTCACTCCCCTGAAAGGTTTCACCACTGCCATTCCTATCATACCTCCCATAAAAGCAGTGAGTCGTGAGTAGGGAGTCGTGAGTAGTGGAAAGAAAATACCAAAAAAACTCAGAGCATGTTATGCTTCCACATACTCAATCTACCCTCAAACCTCAACCGCTATTGTTTATCCTTATAGTCTATCATCTTGTCATTGCGAGCCGAGCTGCTGTGCGAGGCGTGGCAATCTATGCATTTACATATGGTGAACAGTGATCGGTGAAAATATATAGACTGCCGCGTCGCTTCGCTCCTCGCAGTGACGATATTAAGGTGTATTCTACTCCCTACTCCCTGCCCTGTAAAAGCGGTGAGTCGTGAGTAGGGAGTCGTGAGTAGTGGAAAGAAAATACCAAAAAAACTCAGAGCATGTTATGCTTCCACATACTCAATCTACCCTCAAACCTCAACCGCATTATCCTTCTTGTCTTTGCGAACACCACCTTGAGTGGTGCGTAGCAGTTTATGCAGTGCTTCATATATTCTGAATCCTGAATACAGAATTCTGAATACTGTTTTCATTGTCTGCCGCGTCGCTTCGCTCCTCGCAGTGACGATATTAAGGTGTATTCTACTCCCTATTCCCTACTCCCTGCCCTGTAAAAGCAGTGAGTCGTGAGTAGGGAGTGAGGGGCCGGTGAGGAGTAAAATTCTTACTTCTAATACGTCTCACAGCACATGTGTATGAACTGTTCATTGATTATCCATCACCGATTACCGATCACCGTTCACAATATTTACAACACCGTACTTCATGCTCCCCAATGTCATTCAATTTTCTCGAAGTGACGGAAAAAACCTTTCTTCGACTCACGACTGACGATTCACGACTCACGGTCTTTCCTATTGCGGGAAGGAAAGTGCATCGAAAAAATATTCCTGGAAATCAGCGCGACCGGAAAGCTCCACGTATTCAGCACGCCGGGACACGTCCGCAGCCCGTTCTCGAAAAACAGTTGAAAGGAGGGCACGTTTCGCACCGAAGAGCGAGGCATTCCCAACAGTTACCACTTTGCCATCTGGAGGAACAAGGCCTATCACAGCTGCGCTTTCCGGATGAATAAAGCTCCCGAATGCTCCAGCCAAAATGACTCTTTGTATGTCCTTTTCTTCCAGGCCGGCAATATGGAGAAGAATACGCCTCCCTGCCTGGAATGCCGCTTTTGCCAGCTGCAGCTGGGAGATATCTTCCTGGCTCAATGTAATAAGAGGATCTTCGCTGAGTATAAAAAAGCGCCCATCTTCATTTTGCCCTATACGTTCTGCAAAGCTTCCCGTATTTTCAGTCAAGCGTCCGGTGGGAGAAATAAGCTTTTCTCTCACCAAACAGGCGAGTGTATCAATGAGACCCGTCCCGCAAATACTACGAGGCGAAACATCTCCTATAGTGTACACGGTCAGTCCCCCGTGGTCACTTTCCACCGCTGATATTGCGCCTGCCGAAGCCCTGGAACCATATTTTATTTGTGCACCTTCGAAAGCGGGACCAGCCGCTGTCCCGCAGCACAGGATACGTCCATCGTGGATCAAAACAATCTCCCCGTTCGTGCCGATATCGAGGTAAAGGAGTACTTCTTGAACCTTTTCCAGTTCATGAGCAGTGACACCGGACACAATGTCACCTCCGACGTATCCCGCCACTGCGGGAAAAAGGTATACTTCCGCTGCGGGATTGAGCTGCAAGCCTGCTTCCTGAGCAGAATACAGATACTCCCTGGTCCAAACCGGGACATATGGAGCCACTCCTATCGACAGGGGAGAAACTCCCATGAAGAGGTGTTGCATCACGGTGTTCCCCGCTATGGAGACGGCAAAGATTCTCTGCGGGTCGCATTCCGCTTTTCGACAGGACTCCTTGACCAGTTCATTGACCGTTTCGACCAGCAACTTTCTGAGTTGCTCCAGGAATGCCGGGTTTTCCTGCACAGCTTTCATACGGGATATGACATCGGCTCCAAAACGCCCCTGCTTGTTCATAGCCCCCGCACGATAAAGGGTATGGCCGGTCATCATATTAACCAGTTCCACTGCCACCGTCGTAGTGCCTATGTCAACCGCAAGCCCCAAAAACTCCTTTTGCCCTTCGAGCTTACCTGCCCATCGCACACGTCGGCCGTTTCCTATCACTTCAAGACGTACGTTGTCCTCTTCACCGATCTGTGAAATTCCCCCTACAGCTTCCCTGCTCCATTCAGCATCATGGCGGGGAGGGTGAAGAGCCTCTTCAACAAGTTCCTGCAAAGCCCTCACCTTTTCCAGGGAGGGTTTCTGCACTACCACTTCTTCCCTCCACAAGGGGAGGTCCTCAGCTATCGCTTCTTTCGTCTCAATATGTATGTGCACGGCCCCTGTCAAAGATAAGGAAACATCTATACGAATATCTTCCTCAGGCTTTGCCTGGCAAGCCAGGCGGAAACCATCCTGTAAGCGTTTTTCCAGGTGCTTTTTTTCCAGGGACGTTGGCTCACTGCACCGGCCGGAAAGCACCTGCACCACGCATTTACCGCAGTAGCCGAATCCCCCGCAGTAACCCTCGATTTCTATGTCCTCACGCAAGAGCCCTTCCAGCAAAGACTCACCGTGCTTGATTTCTATCTCTTTTTCCAGGTTGACAATAGCCACTCTGGGCATTTCCGGCCTCCTCTCCAAAATGCCGTGAGTCGTGAATCGTAAGACGTGAGTCGCGGAAAACCAAACCTCAACTCTAAAGCATTAATGTATCATCTTGTTCTAATCCTGTCATTCCCGCACGTGGTAAGCGGGAATCCAGTGGCTTTGATTACGTATTTAAAGATCAAACAAAAAGAGGGATTCTCTCGAGGAATCCCTCTTGCTTCACACATCTTTCCTCTCTTGAGGAAAAAAGCGAGAATACAAACATTATCCTGTTAGCACGTGGGTCCTGTCAATATACGCACAGATGCACCTTACAAGTGAATGTATGTCATCCTCGACGAACGTGTAAAGAACGCAGACGATTGAGTGCTGATCCAAGCTCGAAATGCCGGAAACTTGCATAATCCGGCCCTGGTCGCCGGGATAGTACGGCGAGTCCTTCTCTTTCGATGTCCCTCATCACTTTATCCAACACTTCGCTGATGGTAGCTTTTCCATCTATATAATGTTTTTTTGCGTACCAAAGGGCGTCACCGATCGCGCGGGTTTGTCCTGTATCAATGAGTTGTCCGATCGCACTGAGGTCTATGACCTCAGTGCCAAACTGTATATGTGTGTGGTCACGTATTTTCACACTGACCTCTTTCTTACCCTTTTTGGGATCTATGCTTTCAGGAAGGGGAATCCTTGGGATGAGGGGGCCACATTGTTCCTTTATTTCCCGCCTTCTTTCTGTCCGAAACTCTGCAGCCAGCCGCCGGGCCTGCTTGGTAAGGTCACGCGGACGGTAGACATCCATACCTATTACCCGGTCAGCCACATCAAAATAGTCTCCACTTCCTCCCATCACCAGTATTGTGGATACCCCATAGAATGTGTACATTTCCTGCACACGGTCAATAAAGGGGGTAATGGGCTCCCCTTCCTTGGAAATGAGGGCCTGCATGCGGCGATCCCGGATCATAAAATTGGTGGCAGCGGTATCCTCATCAATAAACAAGAGGGAAGCTTTCATTTCGAGGGCTTCCATGATGTTCGCCGCTTGAGAGGTAGAACCGGATGCATTTTCGGTGGAAAAAGCCGACGTATCCTCACCAAAAGGAAGGTTATTAATAAAAGGAGAAATGTTCACCCCTGAGACTCTTCTTCCATCTTCCGCACGTATTTCTACAGCACGGGGTATAGTTATTACCAGTTCCCGGCCATCGCCGGGCCGGTGGTTGTACACACCGCGTTTGAGTGCCTCCAGAAGAGTTGATTTACCGTGAAATCCTCCGCCCACTACCAGGGTCACACCGGCCGCAATTCCAGTACCGCTCACACGGCCCGCATTGGGGAGATTAAAGGATACCCTGATCTCTTCCGGAGACCGCCACTTGACAACCCTGCCATCCCGTAAAGGCCGCTCGTCTATTCCTGATATACGTGGGAGCACACTTCCGTCGGCCACAAAAGCTACGAGTCCTTTGCCCGGCAGAGCCGTTCTCAGAAAGTCCGCATCCTCGCTCACTGCACAATAACGTGTAATAAGAGCCGAATCGTTGTTGCGGTGGATGAGAGAACCCTCAACGACATTGGGCAATTCATCACAAAGCATTCGCGCAGCAATACTGCCTGAAATCCTGCGCCCCTGAGCTGGGAGACCTATCATGAATTGGGCCTCAACGTATTCGTCATTCACGGACATGGCAGTACGTTCAAGCATCTCCTGTCCCGGTTGATCCGCCTGCATCAGCCCGCTTTTCCCGCTTCCCCTGGGTCTTCCCGCTTTCCTCAAAGCTCTGCAAAAAGAATGCAAGAGGTAATTTTCCAGGCCTACACGCCGGCTGCGATTTCGGTAGGTGTGTGAGGGATAACCCGCTACAGATTGAGGGATCCTCACTCTCAAGCGGCTGGGAGCGGCAAAAGGATCACCCTGCACGCTGTCTATGAACAGAGTGAATGCCGAAAAATCATAACGCCCACGAATGTCTTTGTAGGCAGGATATCCCTTTCCGTCGATCCGCTGAAGTTCCTTTCTCAGGTATTCCCGGTCCATGATATCACCTCAATATTTTTTTATACCCGATATCAAGTATAATGTGCAAATTGAGAGACGATTCACACCCTCACGGAAATCCACAATAATGGGAAGAGAAAACCGGGACAAACCGGTATAATAGGGTAACGTGCAGGGAAATGGCTGAAGGCCGTGAGTCGTGAGTCGTAAGTCGTGAGTCGAATGGTAAACATTTCATTCATCGATCAGTTTCTGATCACCGATCACTGATCACCGATCACTGGAAATTCACGCATCCTCGCATCCACGCACTTACGCATATACAACCTATTTAGAGAGAAGCCGCCCAGCAACATACGTTGCGGCATCAAATATGTTAAATGCAGTTGAGGGTTTGGGTGTTTTCTTTACACTACTCCCTACTCCCGACTCCCTACTCACTGCATTTAGGGAGGAGGCGCCACCCGCGGCCCGCCGAGTGCACCAAGGAATGAAAATGCAGTTTTATTTCGAGGATTGAGACACGTCTTACTTCTTACGTCTCACTTCTCACCGAATGTACAGAAAGGAGCCCGACATGCCCAAACGAAAAGATATCAATAAAATCCTCATCATTGGTTCAGGACCCATAATCATCGGGCAAGCCGGCGAATTCGACTATTCTGGTTCCCAAGCCTGTAAAGCCTTACGAAACTTGGGATACCATGTTATCCTGGTCAATTCCAATCCTGCCACCATCATGACCGATCCGGATTATGCAGACGTAACATATATCGAACCACTGAACGTCCCGACCTTGGAAAAAATCATCGCCCGCGAGCGTCCTGACGCCATTCTCCCCAACTTGGGAGGACAATCGGGCCTCAATCTGACTTCAGGCTTACACCGTGCAGGGATTCTGCAGCGATATGATGTCCAGGTCATCGGGGTAAAGGTGGACGCTATCGAACGAGGCGAGGATCGAATCGCTTTCAAGGAAACCATGCGCTGCCTGGGAATCGATATTCCCCGCAGCCACGCCGCCTATACCCTGGAAGAAGCGGAAAATGTTGCCGAACAATTGGGCTTCCCCCTGGTGGTACGGCCCGCCTACACCATGGGTGGTACAGGGGGTGGACACGCATACAATATCGAGGAATTCCGGCTCATAGCACAAAGAGGTCTAGCCGCAAGCCTGGTGGGACAGATCCTGGTGGAAGAATCGGTTATCGGCTGGGAAGAACTTGAACTCGAGGTAGTACGTGATTCCCTCGGTCAAAAGGTAACCGTTTGTTTCATTGAAAACGTAGACGCCATGGGGATTCATACCGGAGATTCCTTCTGTGTCGCTCCCATGCTCACAATTTCAGAGGACCTCCAAAAAAGGCTCGAACACTACGCTTATAACATTGTCGATGCCATAGAAGTTATCGGGGGGACCAACATCCAGTTCGCACATGATCCGGTCAAAGACAGGGTGGTGGTCATTGAAATCAACCCCAGAACTTCGCGCTCATCAGCACTCGCCTCGAAAGCAACCGGCTTTCCCATCGCCCTCATATCAGCCATGCTCGCCTGTGGGATCACTCTTGACGAAATTCCCTACTGGCGGGAAGGGACACTGGATAAATACACCCCAAGCGGTGACCACATAGTGGTTAAGTTCGCCCGTTTCGCTTTTGAAAAATTCAAGGGGGTTCACGACCGGCTTGGAACACAGATGAGAGCGGTCGGGGAGGTAATGAGTATCGGCAAAACTTTCAAGGAGGCTTTCCAGAAAGCTATCCGCAGCCTGGAAAATGGACGGTACGGCCTGGGGTGGGTTAAATCTTTTCATCGATTGAGCCTCGAGGATATACTGGTTATGCTCGCAGAACCATCCAGTGAACGTCAATTTCTCTTATATGAAGCACTCAGAAAGGGGGCGGACATTGATCTCCTTTCACGCAAAACCTACATCAAACCCTGGTACTTGCAGCAAATGAAGGAATTGGTAGACCTCGAGGAAAAACTCCTTGAACACACATGGGAAAACATTTCCCCGGGATTGCTGCGCCAGGCCAAGCAAGATGGTTTTTCTGACCGCTACCTGGCACGCCTTTTCGGTGTGACAGAAACCGAGATACGGGAAAAACGAAAAACTCTCGGCATCGTGCAAGGGTGGGACACGGTACCGGTAAGCGGCGTAAAAAAGGCATCTTACTATTACTCAAGTTACTATGCAAAAGATACCATCGAGGTTTCAAGCCGTAAGAAAATCATGGTCCTGGGTGGAGGCCCTTATCGAATCGGACAGGGAATTGAGTTCGATTATTGCTGTGTGCATGCTGCTTTCACCTTGCGGGATAGCGGTTATGAAACCATTATGGTCAACTGTAATCCAGAAACGGTATCCACTGATTATGATACTTCCGACAAGTTGTATTTCGAACCCCTCACGGTGGAGGATGTTCTGAGTATATACGAAAAAGAAAAACCGCATGGGGTACTTGTTCAATTCGGCGGTCAAACACCGCTCAATATCGCCCGGGAACTTACCAACGCCGGTGTGCGTATTTTGGGAACAAGTTTCGAAAGTATTGATCTAGCCGAAGATAGGGAAAGCTTCCGATCTTCCCTCATAAAACTGGGAATTCCTCAACCTGAATCCGGGATTGCCCGCAGTACCGAAGAGGCAATCACCATTGCAAAGGAAATCGGGTATCCTTTGCTTGTACGGCCTTCTTATGTTCTGGGAGGACGGGGCATGGAAATCGTCTTTGATGAAACATCATTACGGCATTACGTTGAGCAAGCAGTGGAAGTGAGCCCCCGTATGCCCATTCTGATCGACCGTTTCCTGGAAGATGCCGTAGAAGCTGAGGCTGATGCCCTTGCAGACGGGAAAAACGCCTTTGTGCCTTCAATTATGCAGCATATCGAATTTGCCGGCATTCATTCGGGTGATTCAGCATGTGTCATCCCCCCGGTCATTATCCCACAAAAACACAAAGATACCATTACCGAATATACCCGCAGAATCGCAGTTGAATTTGGAGTAATCGGCCTTATCAATATCCAGTACGCCATAGCCCATGATCAAGTCTACATCCTGGAAGCCAATCCCCGGGCTTCCCGCACTGTCCCACTGGTATCAAAGGTATGTGGGTTTTCCATGGCTAGGATCGCGACAGAACTTGCCCTTGGGAAGAAGCTGTCAGATTTCGATACCACGATGAAAAATATCCCTTATTTTGGAGTGAAAGAGACTGTATTCCCTTTTAATATGTTCCAGGAAGTAGACCCTCTCCTCGGACCGGAAATGCGCTCAACGGGAGAAGTATTGGCCCTGGATGAATCTTTCGCGCTCGCCTTTTTCAAGTCCCAGGAAGCTACGCAAAGTCCCCTCCCTACATCAGGTACCGTGCTTATTACGGTAGCCGACCGGGACAAGGAAAAAATCCTGGAAACGGCCAGAAAATATATCTCTCTTGGCTTTCAGGTACACTCTACAAGGGGAACAGCACGCTTCCTCAAGGTACACGATATAGACGTAAAAGAAGTTTTCAAGGTACACGAAGGACGTCCGAACATCATAGATGAAATCAAGAACGGCGACATACAGCTTCTCATCAACACACCCCATGGATCTGCAGCCGAACAGGATGACTCCGAAATTCGGAAAATGGCAATCCGGAGTTCTATTCCGTATATAACCACTCCCGCCGCCGCCAAAGCCGCGGTTGATGGAATTGAAGTATTTCTTAAAAAAGGCACATCCGTCAAATCCCTCCAAGAGTACCATCGGGATATCAAGTAAAGTGAGAGGTGAGAGGTAAAAAGTGAGAAGTAGAGGAGGTAATACGAATGCTGGAAGAACTGAAAAAGAAAGTATACGAAGCGAATATGGAACTTCAACGTGAGAGGCTGGTTATCCTTACGTGGGGAAATGTTTCCGAAATTGTCCGGGAGAAAGGGTTGGTAATCATCAAGCCCAGCGGTGTACCGTACCAGGAACTCACAGCTTCACAGATGGTGGTGGTTGATTTGGAAGGCAAGGTGGTTGAGGGCACACTCCGTCCTTCGGTCGACACGGCAACTCATCTCATACTATACAAGGAATTCTCAGAAATTGGCGGAGTCGTTCATACGCATTCTGCCTGGGCCACCATATGGGCACAAGCGCAAAAACCAATTCCCTGCGTTGGGGGAACCCATGCCGACCATTTCTTCGGTAAAGTCCCCTGTACTCGTCTACTCACGGAGAAAGAAATCGAAGGTGATTTCGAGCTGGAAACAGGAAAGGTAATAGTCGAAACATTCCGCGAGCGGGATTATCGCCATGTTCCTGCTGTGCTTATAGATTCCCACGGACCCTTTACCTGGGGGAAAGATTCACATGATGCTGTACACAACAGTGTTGTGCTGGAAGAAGTCGCCAAAATGGCCTTCTATACCCTGGAGATCAATCCATCCCTCACCGCTATGCCCGAGGAGATGTTGAAAAAAAGATTCTTCCGTAAACACGGACCGGGTGCTTATTACGGTCAACAGTAGAAAAGGTTGTCACTACAACGCATTCAGGAAAGGGGAGTCAGGAGACAGGGTCCGTTGTTTCACTGAGGTTCTCGATACATAATGTACAACCAATGGGAGAAAAATCACCCATTGGTTGTACCCTCATGAGAAGAACAATCAAAATCCAGCAGAAACAAAGACATAAAAAATGTCACAAAAAGTATCAGGCGATACTTTCAAAAAAAGCGCGGATAATAAAAAAGCTCGAGGCAGCGCCTGGATCGATATGACCGATACTGCGCTCCCCCAAACGGGAGGAACGACCACGCCGGGAAAGCATATCCTTTGTGGATTCCATTCCCTCTTGAGCCGCTTCTACCGCGGCCTTTGCGATTTCCGAGAGTGTACTCCCCTTTTCAACCGCCTCTTTCACGGCGCCTGCAACCGGGTAAACGGTGTCATACATGGTCTTTTCACCAGGTTGTACCTTCCCTCTCCGTTCAATGCCGGCGGCAAAGGCTTCCCACATGGGTACGAGGTCCTCCAGGTTGAGCTCACTTTTCCCACCCACGGCAAGTCCGGCATCCATGAAAGCGGTCCCGTAAAGCGGCCCCATGGCAGCACCGCCTGAGAAAATAATGGATTTCCCCACTGATTGCAACAAAGCCCCGATGTCCCGTTCTCCTTCGGGCAAGGCATCCACCGCTTCTTTTGCTTTACGAAAGGCATTACACACACTTTCCCCGTGGTCGGAATCACCAATGGGAGCATCCAGGTCATTCAGGTAATCACGATTCTTCTCAAGGCTTTCGATAATCCGCACGCACGCTGATTGTACTTTTTCAAAAGGAATGGTTTCAGCCATGGATTTTTCCTTTCAAGATTCATTAATATTGTATCATATGCACCGCATCGCATGGAGCGCTTAGGAGCCGTTTCAGTTCCTCATCAAGCTTGGTCAAAGTGATGGAAAAACCTCCCATTTCCATGGAGGTAAAGTAATTCCCGATAAAAGTTTTGTGAACGGTGATGGAATGGTCATGGAGAATCTGGTTGAGCTTGCGGAAGCAAATATACATCTCGAGCAATGAGGTGGAACCAAGTCCACTCATCAGGATAGATACCTCGTCTCCTGATTGGAAAGGCAAATCCTCAATGATCTTTTGTGCCAAAAGTTCGGTGACCTGGTCTGCCTTCATCAACTTGGTGCGCTGAATACCGGGTTCCCCATGGTGACCTACCCCGATTTCCATCTCGTCCTCACCGATTTCGAAACTGGGTTTTCCGCTCCCCGGTAAAATACAGGGACTGTGTGCTACTCCCATGCTGCGCGTGTTGAAGATGGTTCGCTCACCTACCTCTTTCATCTTGTCAAGCTCCGCTCCTTCTTCAGCGAGTGCTCCAACGATTTTCCATAAAATAACCTCACCTGCCACTCCACGGCGGTTGTCCATCTCTTCTTTGGGGGAGGACGCTACATCGTCGTTCACAATCACTGTTTCAGTGGGAAT